>VAWU01000013.1:0-51622 GCA_005888325.1 Actinomycetota bacterium | reverse complement strand
GTCGTGGGGCGCGGAGTGCGGCGGCGAGCGGGTGCTCTTCACGACCCTCAGCGTCCCGGTGATGACCCGGCTGCGGATGGAGGAGCGCGCCGTGCTCGACACCCTCGTGCGCGGCGGCGTCGCGCGCAGTCGCAGTCACGCGCTCGCGTGGTGCGTGCGACTGGTCGGCACCCATCAGGGCGACTGGATCAAAGACCTCCAGGACGCGCTGGTGAAGGTGCAGCAGGTGCGCGACGAGGGACCGGAGTAGCCGCGACCGCTCCCCTTCGCGGTCTGAGCGCGGTCACTTCTTCCGGAAGCGTCTCCAGAACGGCTGCCTCGGCTGATCGCGGTCGATCTCGGCGAGGATGGCCGGGCCGGCCGCGTTGACGATGTCCTCCGCCTCGTCGAGCAGCTCGGCGACTCCCTCGAGGCTCGCGGGCTCCGGCGGGGTGGGCGCGACGACCAGCTTGCCGTGGCTCCAGTTGACGTCGGCGAGGCGGCGCTCGTAGCCCGAGCACGGGTCAGGGCAGCGCCACGGGGCCTCGGGCGCGAGGTCGAGGTTGCACTTCCGCACCGTCTCACCCGGCTCTCGAAGTTCTTGCACTCCTCGCGCATGGGCACGGGCCCATGTTGCCAGCTACGGCTGCGTTGGTTGACCCGGGAAGCTGGTCGCTCTAGGGTACGGTCGTGGCGAGAACGACCGATCTGGCGGCGGCCGGACGGCCCGGGGAGCACGACGGGCCCGACGTCCGCGTCACGGGTGTCCCCACCCGGGTGCTCGTCTTCGGCATGATGCGCGCCGACGGCACGGTCGATGCCGCCGAGCTCCTGCCCGTGGCCGAGGCGTGCGGGCAGACCCCCGAGCAGCTCCGGTCCTGCCTGCGGCGCCTGTCGGCCGAGGGCCTGCTCACCCGCACGGGCAGCGGCCAGCGCGCCCGCTACGACGCCACGCCGGCGGGCATGGCCGCGGTCGGCAGCCAGATCGAGCGCACCCGTCTGGCGTACGCGCAGGACGCGGCAGGACGGGGCTGGGACCGGCAGTGGCGGCTGGTGGCCTTCGCCATCCCCGAGGCCCGGCGGGCCGCACGCGACTCGTTCCGCGACCGGCTGCTTGTCGCCGCACCCGTGGCACAAGGAGGCATGCGCGGAGGCCGACCGTCTCGGCGTCGCCGAGCTGGTGACGACCGCGTCAACTGACGACCTCGAGGTCGGCGGCGAGCGCGACCCGCGCGAGCTCGCGCGCCGTCTCTGGCCGGTCGACGAGCTGGCGGCGCGCTACCACGCCCTCGTCGACGACTGGTCGTTCGTGCTCGACTCGCTCGCCGACCTGCGCGCGCGCAAGGAACGCCTGCCCGACAGAGCCTTTCTCCCCGGCGCGCTGGCGATGGCCGTCGCCTTCCAGGACGTCTTCGACGACGACCCGCTGCTGCCCCCGGAGCTGCTCCCCCGCCCGTGGCCGGGACGCGCCGCGCGCGACCTCCTCGTGCGTAGTCGCCGGCTCGCGCTCGCGCTGCGCGCGGCCCACGGCCGGCCCGCGCTCTTCCATCTGTTCGACGAGACCACCGAGGCCGTCCGCTGACTCCAGATCCGGCGGCCTCAGCGCCCTTGGCCAACCCGCCCTCAGCCAACCCAGCCGATCCAACCGACAGAGAGGCGATGCGATGAAGTTCGGGATCTTCTACGAGCACCAGCTCCCGCGTCCGTGGGAGTCCGACGACGAGCATCGACTGCTCAAGGACGCGCTCGACCAGGTCGAGCTGGCCGACCGCCTCGGCATCGACTGCGCGTGGGAGGTCGAACACCACTTCCTCGAGGAGTACAGCCACTCGTCGGCGCCCGAGGTGTTCCTCGCCGCCGCGTCGCAGCGCACGAGCCGCATCCGGTTGGGCCACGGGATCGTGCAGTTACCGCAAGGCTTCAACCACTCCGCTCGTGTCGCGGAGCGCATCGCCACGCTCGACCTCGTGTCCGACGGCCGGGTGGACTTCGGCACCGGCGAGTCCTCGTCGGAGGCCGAGTTGGGGGGCTTCAACGTCGACCGGGCCACCAAGCGCGACCAGTGGGACGAGGCGCTCGACGCGGTGACGCGCATGTTCGTCGAGGAGCCGTTCGCGGGCTACGACGGCCGGTTCCTGAAGATGCCGCCACGCAACGTTGTCCCGAAGCCGCTGCAGAAGCCGCATCCGCCGGTGTGGGTCGCCTGCAGCCGGCGCGAGACCATCCACCTCGCCGCGCAGAAGGGCATCGGCGCGCTCTCGTTCTCGTTCATCGAGCCGGCCGAGGCGAAGCAGTGGGTGGACGACTACTACCGCACGCTCGCGTCGGAGGAATGCGTGCCGGGCGGCTTCGCGGTGAACCCCAACCTCGCCGTCGTCATGCCCCTGATGTGCCACGAGGACGAGGCGACCGCGGTCGACCGCGGTCTCGACGGTGGCCACTTCTTCGGGTACTCGCTCGCGCACTACTACGTGTTCGGGCAGCACCGACCCGGACGAACGGTGATCTGGGACGAGTTCCAGAAGAACCGCTCTCTGTTCGGGTTCGACCGCGACATCGCATCGCGCACGGGTCAGCCCCTCGGCGCCCAGCTGATGGAGGAGGGCCTCGGCGCGCTGCGGGGGGCGATCGGCACGCCCGACCAGATCCGCGTGCTGCTGAAGGGCTACGAAGCGGCGGGCGTCGACCAGGTGATCTTCGTGAGCCAGTCGGGCAACAACCGTCACGAGCACATCTGCGAATCGCTCGAGCTCTTCGCCGAGCAGGTCATGCCCGAGTTCCACGAGGGCGAGGACGCGCGCGCGAAGGACAAGCTCGAGCGTCTGGCACCGGCCGTCGAGGCCGCTCTCGCCCGGCGGGCACCCGCACGCACCGCGCCCGAGGGCTACGTCGTCGGCGCCGCGATGCAGGTCTGACGGCGCGGGGCGACTGCGGCAGGTCCGATCGCGTCTGGTCGACGTCCGCACTCCACCCGTGGGGGCGGGCGGCGTGCTAATCGTGGGGGGTCGTGCCCGATTCCGCCCGCCGCCTGGTCGTCGTCCTGCTCGCGCTCACGGCCCTGGTCGGTGGCGCGGGCTGCTCGAAGAAGAAGCCGACGGCGCGCGCCCGGCCCTCCACCACCGTCGCGTCGCGCCCGATCACCCTGAACGTCGCTCCGTCGCCGGACACGCCCGCCGCGGTGAGGGACGCCACCGTGGCGCTGCTCCAGCGCTACCTCGACGACGCGATCCTCGCCCCGATGCGAAGCGGCGGCTCGGCGCCCGACCTCGGACCGCTCTTCACCGCGGAGACCGCGCCGCGCATCAGCGCCGGCGATCGCGCGGCAATGGTGGGCGAGGGGATGCCACGCGCCGGGGGGGGCGTCGAGGCCGACGCGGCCAACGCCACCATCACGCCGTTCAGAGTGGGCGACCAGGTGCCGTTGGTCGTCGCCCAGATCGACCTGCGCCTCCGCGCCCGCGACGTCGAGGGCGCCGGCGTCACCGTCGCGCACCAGGGCGAGCTGGTGCTGGTGCCGGAGGGCTCCGGGTGGAGGATCGGCGGCTACGACATGCTGGCGACACGTGATACGCCCGCCGGCACAACCACGACAACGGCGGTGAAACGGTGAAGCGCGTGGTGGCCGCCGCACTCGTGTTCAGCGGCCTGCTCATGGCAATCGCGTTCGAGACCGGATTGCCGTCCGCCGCTCGACAGGAGCCCGCGTTCACCATCCACAAGGTCGACGGGGCCCACTTCGCGGGGACGAACGGACTGACGTTCATGCTCGTCATCGGCCGCGACGGACGCGCCGGCGTCGGGGGCAACCGCGGCGACGCCCTCCACGTCATCGGCGTGAACCCTGCACAGGGCCGCGCCACCATGCTCGACATCCCCCGCGACACGTGGATCGACATCCCCGGACATGGGCGCGAGCGCATCAACGCGGCCTTTGAGTTCGGGGGGCAAGAGCTGCAGACCCGCACGGTGAGCGCGTTCACCGGCGTGCCCATCGCGTTCTCGATCGTGACCAACTTCGATGGTCTCATCGGGATGGTCGACGACCTGGGTGGGGTGGACGTCGACGTGCCCCAGGCCATGAACGACCGGTTCTCGGGCGCCGTCTTCCCGCAGGGCAGGGTCCACATGAACGGTGGGCAGGCGCTCGCGTTCTCGCGCAACCGCCACCTCGGTGACGGCGACCTCACCCGCACCTATGACCAGGGCGTGCTCATCCTGTCCGCGCTCGCCAAGTTCCGGGCGCAGCCGGGGGCGGTGAACGTCGTGCGCAGCCTCGAGGTGCTGCTGCGGCGCTGCCAGGCCGAGGGTGTGAGCCCGCGCGATCTCTTCCGGCTGGGCCGGCTCGCACTGTCGGTCGACCCGGCCAACGTGCGCAACGTCGTCATGCCGGCCCGCCTGGGCCAGGTCGGCCCCGCGTCGGTGGTGTTCCCGGGCCCCGGCGCAGACAGCCTCTTCGCGGACTTCCGGGACGACGCCATCCTGCAGACGCACTGACCGATGGCGCTCGTCCTGGTCACCGGGGGGACCGGGCAGCTCGGACGAGAGGTCGTGCCCCGGCTGGTGTCGGGCGGACACGACGTGCGCCTGCTCAGCCGTCAGGACCGGCCGTCGCGGCCCGACGGTGTCGAGGCCGTGCGCGGCGACGTGCTCGCGGGCGACGGTCTCGACCGCGCGGTCGCCGGCGTCGACGTCGTGATCCACTGCGCGACGAGCCCGTTCCGCCGCACGAAGCGCACCGAGGTCGACGGTACCCGCCGTCTGACGGCCGCGGCGAAGCGCGGCCGCAGCCCGCACCTCGTCTACATCTCGATCGTCGGCGTCGACCGCCACCCACTGCCGTACTACAGGGCCAAGTGGGCGGCCGAGGGGGTGATCGAAGGGGCGGGACTACCGCACACGATCCTGCGCGCCACGCAGTTCCACTCGCTGCTCGACGGCTTCCTCACCCGGCTGGCACGGCTGCCCGTGCTGCCAGTGCCCCGCGGGGTGCGGTTCCAGCCCGTCGATGCGGGCGAGGTGGCGGCGCGCATCGTCGCGCTCGTCGGAGCCGGCCCTTCTGGTCGCGCCGCCGACATGGGTGGGCCCGAGGTCCGTGGCTTCGACGACCTGGCCCGCGTCTGGTCGAACGCCCGCGGACGCCCGCGCCGGGTCGTCGCGTTCCCGATCGCCGGCAAGACCGCGCGCGCGTTCAAGGAGGGCGTCAACCTCTGTCCCGACCACAAGGACGGAACGGTCACGTGGGAGGACTGGCTCACCGAGCGTCGGTGAGCGCGGCGGACACCTACGTCGCGAACCAGGCCTGCATGGTCTGCGCGAGCATGATGTCGCCGCCGAGCTTCAGCTTGCCGCTCATGAACGCCTGCATGCCGTCCAGCTGCCCGGCGACGAATCGGAGGAAGTCGGGCAGTGTGAGCGTCAGCGTCAGGCGCGGGCTGGCGGTCGTGCCGGTCTCCACCTTGCACGAGCCGTCGGCGATGTGCACGGTGCGCGAGTGCGTACCGTCAGGCGCGTCGACGTCCCACTGCACCACGGCACTCTGGCCCGCGGCCTTGTCGGGTTGGAAAGCCTGCTCCATGCCGGTGAAGACCTGATCGAGCAGGGTGTCGATCCCCAGCTCCTCGGCGGCCTTCGTGATCTCGTCGTCTGAGTGGCCCTCGACCAGCTCGGCGAGCGCGCTGCGGGCGTCATCGGTGGATGCGTCGGACACGGTCACTTCCTTTCTTCTTCGAGAAGGGCGGAGAGCACGCGCCGCACGACGCGACGCGCGCGGGCCGGCGAGAGACCCTGGTGGGCGCGCAATGCCTCCCACGTCTGCCAGCTCGACGCGGCGTCGAGCGCGTCGAGCAGCTCGACCCGGTCCGCGCGCGGACGCCGGTCGAGCTCGGCCGCGAACACCTCGGCCACCTCCCTCCGGGCGAGAGCCAGCAGGCGCGTGCGGCTGGACCGCAGCTGGGCCGAGCTGGGCTCCTGCAGGAGCGACGCGCGCCGGACCGGCGTGATCGCTTCGAGCACGCGCGTGCGTTGGGCGACGAACGCTTCGAGCCGGTCGTCGCGCGATGCCCGGACCGGGAGCGGGCCGACCAGCGCGGACAAACGCTCGAGCTCGCGCGCGGCGGCCGCCGCGAAGAGCGCCTCGAGATCGCGGAAGTGCTGGAAGACCGAGCGCAGCGACACGCCGGCCCGCTCGGCGATGCGGGGAGCCGTCGGCCGGAGGTCACCCTCGTCGATCAGGTGCAGCATCGCATCGACGACGGCGATCCGGGTACGGTTCGCGCGAGCAACTCGGCCGTCGACCGCGAGGTCGTCTGCCGGTGATCTCCGAGCGAGAGATCTCCGTGCGACTGTCGCCACGCGGGGAGACTAGTTCTTCTCGCAGTAAGGATGCACAATGTCTGACAACGGCGTGTCTGAGAGCGGCGTGTCCGAGACGACCGATGGCTGAGACCGACATCCTCACGTTGGCCGACCGGCTGTGGCGGGGCGAGGCGTCGATCAAGCAACACCATCCGGTCGGGCTGACGGGCCGGCTCCAACCGATCGACGACGGCGTCGCCTTCCTGCCCGCGTTCGCCAACGTGAGCGCGTTCACGACCGGCGACGGTCTCGTGCTCGTCGACACCGGCAGCGAGTTCACCGCCGGGCACGTGCACGAGCAGGTGCGCCGCTGGTCACCCGACCGGCTCGACACCGCGGTGTACTCGCACGGCCACATCGACCACGTCTTCGGGGTGCCCACCTTCGACGAGGAGGCCCGTGACGCGGGATGGCGCGCCCCACGCGTCGTGGCCCACGAGGCCCTGCCCCACCGCTTCGATCGCTACGTCATGACGGCCGGGTACAACGGCGTGATCAACCAGCGCCAGTTCCAGGTACCCGGGCTGCGCTGGCCGACCGAGTACCGCTATCCGGACGAGACCTATGTCGACCGCCACACGCTCGAGGTGGGCGACACACGCTTCGAGCTCCACCACGCCATGGGCGAGACCGACGACCACACGTGGACGTGGGTGCCGTCGCGCAAGGTCCTCTGCTGCGGCGACCTGTTCATCTGGGCATCACCCAACTGCGGGAACCCCCAGAAGGTGCAGCGCTACGTGCGCGAGTGGGCGGCCGCTTTGCGCGAGATGGTCGCGCTCGGCGCGGAGTACCTGCTCCCCGGCCACGGCGTGCCGATCGTGGGCGCGGACCGCATCGTCGAGGCGCTCACCGCCACGGCCGACCTGCTCGACTCGCTGCACGAGCAGACCGTGGCGATGATGAACGAGGGCGCCCGACTGAACGACATCGTCCACACGGTGCGCGCTCCCGCGCACCTGCTGGAGAAGCCGTATCTGCAACCGGTCTACGACGACCCCGAGTTCATCGTGCACAACGTCTGGCGTCTCTACGGCGGCTGGTACGACGGCAACCCCTCGACCCTGAAGCCGGCGCGCGAAGCTGCGCTCGCCGAGGAGCTGGCCGCGCTGGCCGGCGGCGCGATCCGGCTCGCGGCCCGGGCGCGGGAGCTGGCCGCGAACGACGACGGCCTGCGATTGGCGGGCCACCTCGTCGAGCTCGCGGCGCTGGCCGCGCCCGATGACCGCGACGTGCAGTCGGCGCGCGCCGAGGTGTTCGAGCGCCGGGTCGCGGTCGAGACGTCGACGATGGCCAAGGGCATCTTCGCGTGGGCCGCCAGCGAGTCGCGAAGCGCGGCGGAGGACACGTGACCGAGGACCGAAGCGCAGCGGAGGACCGCAGGTCCATGTGGACGGGCTCGTGCAGCATCCGAGGGACGAGGATGGTGCACGAGTGAACGGTCTGGTCGCGTACGGCACGTACATCCCCTACTGGCGGCTCGAGCGCGGCGCGATCGCCGCCGCGCTCGGCACGCTTCCCGGCCACGGCACCCGCACGGTCGCGTCCTACGACGAGGACACCACCACCATGGGAGTCGAGGCGGCGCGCGCCGCGCTGGCCGCGGCGCCTGAGGGCGTCGAGGTCGGCCAGCTGCTGTTCGCGTCGTCGAACCCCGCCTATCTCGACAAGACCAACGCAACGGCCATCCACGCCGCCCTCGGCCTCGACGCGTCCGTGGGCGCGTACGACATGGGCGGGTCGGTGCGCTCGGCCATCGGCGCCAACCGGGCCGCGATCGCGGCGCCGGTGCCCACCCTGGTGATCCGCTCCGACCTGCGAACCGGGCTCGCGGGCGGCACCGACGAGCGCGACGGAGGCGACGGAGCCGACGCTTACCTGTTCGCGCCCCGCAACGCTGTCGGTGAGGCGGTGATCGCCGAATTGCTCGGCGGCGCGGCGTCGACGGCGGAGTTCCTCGACCGCTGGCGGATACCGGGCGACCCGGCCTCGCACGTCTGGGAGGAGCGCTTCGGCGAGCACGCCTACGTCCCGCTCGCAGAAGCGGCACTCACCGAGGCGTTGAAGCGGGCGAGCTTGACCGCCGACGCGATCGACCACCTCGTCGTGACCGGCGTGCACCCGCGTGCGGTACGCGCGGTGAGGAAGTCCGTCGGTGTGCGACCCGAGGTGGTGGTCGACGACCTGTCGAGCCGGATCGGCAACCCGGGTGCCGCGCAGCGGGGCATCGTGCTCGCCGACGTCTTCGACCGGGCCCAGCCGGGCCAGGTGGTCGCGGTGGTCTCGCTCGCCGACGGCGCCGACGTGGGCATCGTGCGGACGACCGACGCGCTCGCTCGCTACCATGACCGGCGGCACACGACGGTGGCTGAACAGATCGGGCGCGGGCGCGACGACCTCGAGTACGCCACGTTCCTCACCTGGCGGGGTCAGCTGCACCGGGAGCCTCCCCGACGGCCCGACCCGACCTCCCCGGCGGCGCCCCCTTCGTTCCGGCACGACGAATGGAAGTTCGGCTTCACCGCCAGCCGCTGCGAGCAGTGCGGCACCCGGCACCTGCCGCCCGCGCGCGTCTGCAGCTCCTGCGGTGCCGTCGATCGCGTGACCCACGAGCGCCTCGCCGACTCGCGAGCCACCGTCGCCACGTTCACGATCGACCGCCTGGCGTACTCGCTGAACCCGCCGGTGGTCGCCGCAGTGGTCGACTTCGACGGCGGCGGCCGCTTCCGCTGCGAGCTCACCGACGTCGATCCCGCGACCGTGGCGATCGGCGACCGCGTGGAGATGACGTTCCGCAAGATCTCCACCGCCAACGGGGTGCACAATTACTTCTGGAAGGCCCGGCCCGTGAGAGAGGACTCATAGCCATGGCATCGAGAGGGATCCGCGATCGAGTCGCCATCGTCGGCATGGGGTGCACGAACTTCGGTGAGCACTGGGACAAGGGCGCCGACGACCTGCTCGTCGACGCAGCCACCGCTGCGTTCACCTCGGCGGGCGTCGTCAAGGACGACGTCGACGCCTACTGGCTCGGCACCATGGGCTCGGGAATCTCCGGGCTCACGCTCTCGCGGCCGCTGCGCATCGACTACAAGCCCGTCACGCGGGTCGAGAACATGTGCGCCACCGGCTCGGAGGCGTTCCGCAACGCCTGCTACGCGGTCGCGTCCGGCGCCATCGACGTGGCGATGGCCATCGGAGTGGAGAAGCTGAAGGACGGCGGCTTCTCCGGCCTCGCCATCGCCTCCCCCCCGTCCGACGGCACCGGCGCCGAGCTCACCGCGCCCGCGCTGTTCTCGCTGCTGGCACCCGCCTACTCGAACAAGTACGGCGTCGACCCCGACGAGATGAAGGACGTGCTCACGCGCATCGCGTGGAAGAACCACAAGAACGGCGCGCTCAACCCTCGCGCCCAGTTCCGTCGTGAGGTCCCCAAGGACGTCATCGCCTGCTCGCCGATCATGGCGGGGCAGCTCGGCATCTTCGACTGCTCGGGCGTGAGCGACGGGTCGGCGGCCGCGGTGATCGTGCGCGCGGAGGACGCCCACCGCTACACCGACAAGCCGATCTTCGTGAAGGGTCTGTCGTTCGTCGCCGGGCCCGCGCGGGGCGCGGTCGACCCCGCCTACGACTACACCACGTTCCCCGAGATCGTCGCCGCCGCCGACGACGCCTACCGGCAGGCGGGGGTCACCGACCCGCGCGCCGAGCTGGCCATGGCGGAGGTGCACGACTGCTTCACGCCCACCGAGCTCGTGATCTACGAGGACCTCGGCTTCGCCGAGCGCGGCTTCGGCTGGAAGGAGGCGCTCGCGGGCACGTTCGACCTCGACGGCGAGCTCCCGGTCAACCCCGACGGCGGGCTGAAGGCCTTCGGCCATCCCATCGGCGCCAGCGGCCTGCGCATGCTGTTCGAGTGCTGGCTCCAGCTCCGCGGCGAGACGCCGGCGGCGCGCACCATTCAGAGCATCGCGGCGGGCAAGAAGCTCGCGCTCACCCACAACCTGGGCGGCTCACCCGGCGAGTGCGTCAGCTTCGTCTCGGTGGTCGGGAGCGAGCCCTCGGCCTGACGGGACGACCGATGCTTCTTGTCGTACGTAGCCGTCGTGAGGACGGCTGACTACGACAAGAACGCAGTTGCGGCGCCGACGTCGCGCGGGAGCGGGTGACGGAACAGCTGCGCCGCGTTCTCGCACGTGATCTTGCGCGCCTCGTCGGCAGGGAGGTCGCGGAGACGGTCGTCGAGCAGGAGCTGAATGTCGGGCCAGGTGGAGTCGGCGTGGGGGTAGTCGCACTCGACCATGATGTGGTCGACGCCGATGCGGTGCCGCAGGGCGAGTGTCGACGGGTCGTCGATGGTGCAGAACCAGAAGTTGCGCTGCAGCACCTCGCTGGGGCGCAGGTCGACACCGCTCCAGCCCGAGCTGCCCCCCCGAGCCGAGTGGTCGACGACGTAGTCGAGCCGGTCGAGGAGCAGGGGCACCCATCCGATGCCGCCCTCCGACATCGCGATCTTGAGACCGGGGAAGCGCACCGGCACTTTGGCCCACACCCAGTCCGCCGCGCTCGCGAGCGCGTTGGCGGGGAACAGCGTGGCGTAGAGCTCGAGCGGCGCGTTCGGCGAGCTCGCCGCGGTCCACGCGGACGAACCCGTGTGCAGGCACACGACTGTCTCCGTCTCCTCGCACGCAGCCAGGAACGGGTCCCAGTGGGTCGTGTGCATCGAGGGGAGCTTCTGGTTGGCGGGGTTCTCGGTGAAGCTCACCGCCTTGAACCCACGCGCCGCGTTGCGACGGACCTCGTCCGCCGCGACGAGCGGGTCGCTCAACCACGGGATCTGGATCGCGATGATGCGCTCGGGGTAGGTGCCCGCCCAGACCTCGTGGTGCCAATCGTTCCAGGCGCGGGCGCACGCGAGCCCGAGCCCCTGGTCGGTGGCACGGGAGAACACCGTGCCCGCGAAGCCGGCGAGCAGCGACGGGAAGCACACGGACGCCCAGATTCCGGCGAGGTCCATGTCGGCGATGCGCGCGTGGATGTCCCAGCAGCCCTTGCGCATCTCGTCGAAGCGGGCCGCGTCCATGCTCCAGTCGTCGGTGGGCCG
Source organism: Actinomycetota bacterium (assembly GCA_005888325.1). NCBI lineage: Bacteria > Bacillati > Actinomycetota > Actinomycetota bacterium. Next base: position 40,185 of record VAWU01000013.1, on the reverse strand, counting down.
GCCCACCACCGCGTTGAGCCCGATGTTGGGATAAAGGCTGCCCTCGAACAACCACTGCTGGCGCCCGTCGTCGTCGACAACGCGCGGGGCCGCGTCGACGTAGCCGGAAGGCATACGACCCTCGAAGAGATCGGGCGGCTCGATGAGGTGATCGTCGACCGAGATGATCGTGTGGTGCCGGGGGCGGGGCGACGGGTCGGGGAGCAGCCCGGCCATCGTCAGCCGAGCCCGTACAGCTCGACGGCGTTCTGCCCGGCGATTCGGTGCTGCTGCGCCTCGCTCAGCGGTGCGATCGCCTCGGCCAGCTCCTCGGTGACACCGGGGAACTTGGCGTCGGGGTGGGGATAGTCCGACGCCCAGATGATGCGCTCGGCCCCGCACAGCGGTGAGGTGGCGGTGAACGCGAGGGTGGACTCGTCCGGGTCGAAGCTGATCCAGCACTGTCGCTTGAAGTACTCCGAGGGCAGCAGCTTCAGGCCCGGAACGTCCCACGCAAAGACCTGCGCGTGATGGTCGAGGCGCTCGAGCCACGGCACCAGCCAGCCCCCGTTGGCCTCGAGGAAGACGAGCTTCAAGCCGGGGAAGCGCTCGCACACCCCGCCCGCGAGCAGGAACGTCATCGAGGTCATCATGTCGACCGGGTTGGCGATGGCCTGGGTGAACAGCACGTTGTCGATGTTCACGTCGCCGGTGCCGGCCCCGTCACCCCCGGGTGGCAACGCCGAGGTGTGCAGCCGGTTGATGCGCAGGCCGAGACACGCGCCGGGCAGGTCCGCGGCCAGGAAGGGGTGGAGTCCGACCGGCATCGCGGTGTCGGCCGCGGCCTGCCAGATGGGGTCGTACACCTCGTGGTTGAACGGCTTCCAGTCCTCGGTGGGGTTGGGCCGGATGAACACGCCGACGATGCCCGGCATGTCGGCCACCCGCCGGATCTCCGCGGCCGCCCGCGCGATGTCCTGCTGGGGCAGGACCGCGACGCCGAACAGTCGCCCGTCGCCCTGCCCCACGTGGTCGGAGAGCCAGTCGTTGTACGCGCGGCACTGGACGTCGGCGAACTCGACGTCGTGATAGCTCTGGATGCCGAGCAGGATCGTGGGATAGAGCACCGACGTCTCGATGTGGTCCTCGGTCATGTCGTCGAGCCGGGCCTTGGCGTTCCACGCCGCCGGTCGCACCTCGGTGTACTTGAGCTCCAGTCGCTGGGCGCGCTCGCGCTCCTCGTGCGACATCCCGGCGGTGCCGGCGAGCGCCAGCCCGTTCGCGGACATGCGCTGGCCGTCCATCACGGCCCACTCGCGGCCCTTGGCGTCGGTCTCGATGTGCCAGATGCGGTCGGCGAAGGCCCGAGGCGCGTGCTCCTGCATCTCCGACGGGTGCTCGAGGATGTGGCCGTCGGCATCGACGAAGCGCAAGGCGGTCATGGCCAGAGCCTGACGCCGGCGTCGGAGAACGTCAACGGGCACGACCTCAACGGGCACGAACCACGACGTCGTCGAGGCCGGCCGGCGAGCGCACGATGTGCAGGACCTCGGCGGCCACCTGATCCGGCGTCATGACCGACTGGCCCGCGCGCAGGTACGCCTCCGCCTCCCAGCGGGCGAAGTAGCCGGCGGCCCGCTCGGGCAACCAGCCGTCGGCGAAGCCGGTGACGGTCGGCCCCACCGCCACACTCGTGAACGACACCTCGGGGCACTCGACCCGCCAGCCCGCGACGAGGGTGTTCAACGCCGCCTTGCTCGCGGCGTACGCGACCAGCCCCGGGTACGGCCGCGGTACGGAGTCGGACGACAGGAACACGGCGTGACCCGAAGCGGCGATCAGATGGGACAGCGCGGCGCGAACGACGAGCGCGGCGCCGACGACGTTGGTCTGGAGCACGTCGCGCCACACGTCGGCGTCGGCGTCCGCGACGGCCACGAGCGGCGACACACCCGCGGCGTAGACGACCGCGTCGAGGCCACCCAACCGAGCGACGGCAAACGCGACGACCGTCTCGCAGTCCTCCGCTTTGCGCGCGTCGCACACCACGGTGGGGACGGGAAGCTCGTCCAGCCGTTCGGCCCGCCGGGCCGCGGCGACGACGTCGATCCCGTCGCGGGCCGCCAGCAGCGCCACGGACCGACCGATGCCCGACGAGGCGCCCACCACCAGCAACCGCACGCGCCGACGTTATTGCCAGATGGGCAGGAACACGTGAAACGCGGCCCCGCCGCCCTCGCGGCGCGCCACGGAGATGCCACCACCCTGAGCCTCGATGAGGGTGCGCACGAGGTAGAGACCGAGCCCCATGCCGGACGCGGCGGGCGCGCCACCGCCGCGGCTGAAACGGTCGAACACGCGGTCGACGTCCTCGGGATCGACCCCGGGCCCACGATCCAGCACGCTCAGCCGCACGAGGGGGCCGGACCCCCGCTCGATGAGCTCGCCCTCGATCTCGACCACCCCGCCGCCGTGCACAAACCCGTTGTCGATGAGGTTGATGAGGATGCGCTCGACCGCCGCGGGATCGGCCACGACGACCAGGTCGTCCGGCACGCGGGTGGCCACCTTCCGGCCCGCCGCGCGCTCGAGCTGGAGGACCTGAGCGACCAGCGGAGCGAGCTCGAGCCGCCGGAGCTCGATGGACGGGCCGCCGCCGGGGCGCTGCAGCTCGAGGATGTCCTCGATGAGCCGCAGGAGCTTCTGGCCCTGACGATCGATCATCTCGAGGAGCTCGTCGCTCGTGGCCGCGTCGAGCTCGCGGCGCTGCAGCGTCTGCACGCTCGCGAGGATCGACGTGAGCGGGGTCCGCAGCTCGTGGCTCACGGTCGCGACGAACTCCGACTTCATGCGGTCGACCTCGATGAGCTCCTCCACATGGGTGCGCTCCACCTGGTAGAGGCGGGCGTTGGCGATCGACATGGCGGCGTGCTCGGCGAACAGCACGAGCGCGCGCAGGTCGTACTCCGTGAACATGCGGCTGCCACTGTTGACGTTGAGGACGCCGAGCAGGTTGCCGCGGTTGGTCAACGGCACGCTCACCGCGCTCGGCACCGGGTTCTCCCGCTCGATCGCGCGGAGGAACCGGCGGCGGTCGGCGGGGCCGTTGATGAGCACCGGCTCGCGCGACTGGGCCACGTGGCCGGCGATGCCCTCGCCCAGACGCACCCGGGCGTCGGCGGCGAGCTCGTTGTTGCCGACCACGCAAACCGACCGGAGCTGGTCGGGACCGTCCAGCAACATCACCGAGCCGCTCTCGCCGTCGAGCAACTCGCACGCGCTCGACAGGATGATGTCGAGCACCCGCTCGAGGTCGAGCACCGAGTTGACGGCCTTCCCCACCGCGCAGAGCGTCGCCAGCTCGTCGAGCCGGTTGGAGAGCGCGGTCGTGAGCACCCGCTCCTCGATCAACAGCCGCGTGAGGCGCCGGAGGTGCACTTCCTTCTCGAACACGTACGCGGCAAAGGCGACGGTGAGCAGGACCACGCCGATGCGGAATCCACCAAGGTTGGCCACGCGAAAGCCCTGGAACCCGACCTTCGAGTCGAAGGAGACCAGCACCATGGCGACCGCCAGGGCGGCCATCACGAAGAACGCGATGGTCCACAGCTGCCCGCGCCGGGCCTCGACCGCCTCCAGCGACGGGGTCGAGAGCTCGCTGATGCCCACTTGTCGGGCTTCTCGCGCGATCTCCTGGCGTTGCGGGGGCACGCCTATGTTTCGACGGGAAACGCCTCAGACTGAAACTGCGGCCGGAGCGGTCCGATCGGTGCCCACCACGTCGATCCGACAACCCAGGAGGCGCTCCAGCAGGTGCCGCTTGCGCCGGGCTCCCCAGAGCTCGAGGTCGAGGTCGCGCGACCCGGCCACCTCGACGCAGGCCCGGCCTCGGACCAGGTCGACGTCGACGCTGTCGACCGCGCTGACGCGTCCCCGGTCGAGACCGTCGGCCACGCGGAGGATGGCGGCCAGGGTGAGAACCCGGCGACGCGACTCGACCTCGAGCCGCTCGAAGCGCTCGCGGCGCGGCTCCGGGTCGTCGCGCCCGTGGAAGCGCGCGATCGAGGCGAGGGCGGCGACCTCGTGCGCGGTGAAACCTCGGAGCTTCCCGTGCCGGACCAGATACGCGCTGTGCTCGTGGTGCTCGTCGCGTGCGACCTGCTCGCCGATGTCGTGCAGGAGCGCGGCGTGCTCCAGCAGCTCGCGATCGTCCTGACCGAGGTGGTGGAGGGGCAGGAGGCGGTCGAACAGGTCGCCCGCCAGACGCGCCACCTGCCGCCCGTGGCCCTCGTCCCAGTTGCAGCGCCGGCACAGCGCGAGAACGGAGGCGCGGCGCACCGCCTGCGGATCGTCCGCCCAATCGCTCGAGTCGTGGCGGGCAATGGCTTCGAGCACCATGCCCTCGCGCAGAGCCGACGCGCACGCCACGACCTCGTCGAAGCCGAAGAGCTCCATCGCGGTGGCGAGCATCATCGAGCCGGCAGGCAGGAGGTCGACCCGCTGGGCGTCGACACCGGGCAGACGGGCGCGCTCGGCCGCCGACGACGCCACCAGCTCGGTGTGCAGCGGCACGAACTCGCGGCGCGAGAAGCGCAAGGGCTCGCCGGGCCCCGCCTGTGGGATCCCGGGCCCGTCCCGACGAGCGGCGACGAGCCGGGCAAGGTCGCACAGGGTGCCGCTCGTGCACACCACCAGACCCGGGCGCATGTCGGCGACCTCCGCCGCCAGCGGGGCGAGGACCAGGGTGAGCCGCGTGACCAGCCGCTGCCGGTCGGCATCCGAGAGCGGGTCGCTCCGCACCAGCTCGGCCGTGAGGCGGGTCACGCCGAGCTTGACGCTGTCCGACCACAGGAGGCCGGTGGCGTCGCCGACCATCACCTCGAGGCTGCCCCCGCCCAGGTCGAAGCAGAGCGCGGGCGACTCGCCCAGCGCCACGTCGGCGCGGATCGCCCGAAAGATCATGCGGGCCTCGTCACGGCCGCTGATGACGTCCACGACGACCCCGGTCTCCCGGGCGATGCGATCGACGATCTCGCTGCCGTTCTCCGCCTCCCGGATGGCGCTGGTGCCACACGCGATGAGCTCCGTCGCGCCGGCGGCCGACACGAGGTCGCACAGACGTCGTATGGCCGCGAGCAGGGCGTCGGCCGCCGGCTCGGAGATCCGTCCCGCCCGTCCCACCGCCTCGCCGAGTCGGAGCATCTCCTTCTCGCGCACGATCGGGACGATCGCGCCGTCCGGGTTGGCGTCGGCGACGAGCAGATGGAACGAGTTCGTACCGAGATCGATCGCCGCGATGCGCACTGTGGATGACGGTACGAGCCGTGGTTGGCCGTCTGGCAACGTCCTGGTTGCTCGCAGGTGAACAAGGGGTCGGCCCGGTGCCTCAAGGGGGAGCGGGAAGGTACCTCGCGTTCGAGTAGCGGCCCTTGCGCGCGTGCAGCACCCAGGTGGAGCCCTTGGCGCACTCGTAGTCCTTCGGCAGCGCGAGCCCGTCGTCGCGCACCAACGAGTGGAGCAGGGCCGCGATCTCGTCACCGTGGCTGCAGAGGACGACCGTCGACCCCGTCACGCTGCGGGCGAGGGCCAGCGCGCGCTCGGCCGGCTCATGCTCGGCCAACGCGTCCGACGCCTCGACCTCGAGACCCAACTTCTCGCTCAGCGGCTCGACCGTCTGGATGCACCGCACGTAGGGACTGGACAGGATCCGTGTCGGCCCGAACGGCACGAGCACCTTGACCAGGGCGCCGGCCTGTCGACGGCCGCGGCCGGACAGCGGCCGCGTCTCGTCGGGGCCGTTCCAATGTCGACGGCTTCCCGCGCGCGCGTGGCGAACCACGAGCAACGACATGCCCTCAGCGTGCCACGGAAAGGGAGTCGAGGAGCGCTCGATCGCGTTCGTAGCTGAGCGTCCGGGCCGCGGTGTCGAGGTCGACCCACCGCACCTCGTCGACCTCGTGATTCGGCACGAAGTCACCGCCGTCCACCTGCATCTCCCAGTAGCGCACGCGCTTGGGTCGCCCGTGCCGGTCGTGGTACCTCGTCGCCGGCAGCTCGCGGCCGAGCCGCGTCCGCAACCCGGTCTCCTCGAACACCTCGCGCGCGGCCGCGGTCTCGTGGCTCTCGCCCGGATCGAGCTTGCCCTTCGGCAGCGTCCAGTCGTCGTACTTCGGGCGGTGGACGAGGAGCACCTCGAGCGCGCCGTCGGCACGACGCCGCCACACCAGCCCACCGGCCGCCCGCACCACGCGCCACGGCGCGTACCAGCGGCGCGCCGACCTCACCTCAGGCGAACCAGGCCCGCAGCTTCTTGGCCGACGCCCGCTTCCACATCGACGGCCACTGCTTCCGGGTGGCCGCCGCCTCGCGCTGCTGCCTCGCGATGAGCTGGCCGGCGACGAGCGCCGCGGTGTTGCTGCGGGCGCCTTCGCGTCGCAGCCACTCCTCGGCCACAACCGCGTCCTGGTGATCGCCGAGCACGGTCTGCAGGTCCGCCACCGCCTTGGCGAAGGCGCGAGCGGGCCTGCCGATGACAGGCGCCGCCGCCTCGGCCGCGTAGCGCGCCCGTTTGGCCCGGATGCGCACCTGGTGGAGCGCCTCGTCGGCCGGATCGGTGTCGAGGGACTCGATCTCCTTCTTCAGGTGGTTCCAAGGCCGGCGCACCAGCTCGGGCAGCGCGTCGCGTGCGGGCTTGTCGTCGCCGTCGGCCACAGGGACAGCGTCGGATGCCGCGATCAACCGGTCGAGCAGGACCACGTATCGCTCGCCCCGGAACGCGGCGAGCAGCGCCAGACGGGCCGCGTCGCGCTGTACGGTCAGCCGACGGAGGAGCGCAGCCGTCGCGCGGGCATCGCGCGACGAGAGCTCGGCGCTCTGCCGGTGCAGGCGCTCGAGGAGGACGTCGGCGTCGCGGACGTCGCCGAGCACCGCCCCTAGCCACTTGAGCTCGCCACTGGTGACGGACAGCCATGCAGGATCGATCACGGACCGGAACGTGCGCAGGTCGGAACGAAGACGGCGAGTGGCGACGCGCGCCTGGTGGACGTCCTCGGGATCGTCGCCGACGCGAACTCCGGGATCGTGTTGCAGCAAGCGCGTGATCGCGGCGACCAGGGTCTCGCGCACGACGGCAGACACCGTGGCGTCGTCGCGCAGCTCGACCGGCGAGGGCTCGGGCGGTCGGGTGGCCTGCCAGCCCAGGGCGCGCACCAACTTCGGCGTGCGGTCGGGTCGCCCCGCACCCGCGTGCGAGAGACGCTCCACGGCGCGGTCGAGCAGGCTCGCGGGTGCGTCCTGCGCGAGCTCGACCTCGACCTCGCGGAATCGAGCCGCGACCCGACGGCCCTCGAACACCGACACCTCGTCGTCGACGACCTCTGCGACGGACCGGCCCTGCTCGTCGCGCAGCTCGACCGGCGTGCGCCGCGTCCGCAGACGCGCCACGGGGCCGAGCTTCGACGTCCGCACATGGGCATGCACGAGGTCGGCCACCGGCGGCGGGGGGCCCGCGGCTCGTGCGCCCGGGAAGGTGAGCTCGTTCCGCACGAGGGCCGACCCGCGGTCCCCGTCCTCCGGCAGCTTCACCGTCCAGCCGTCGTCCTCGCCGGTGCGGTGGCGAACGGTGATCCCTCTGCGGGCGAGGCGCAGGTCGGGAGTGTCGTAGTAGACGGCGTCGAGGTTGCGTTGCGGCAAGGCGGTCGCGGTGACACCGTCGATCACCCCGTCGAGGTCGGGGAGGACGAACGCGGGCCCCGCCCCCAACTTCGCCTCGCGCTCACGCACCGCGCAGGACCTTCGGCGCCTTCGGCCGCCGGGGCCGGGCCCGTTCGATGGCGAGCTCCTGCAGGCGACGGTGGGTGTGCACGCCCTCGACGGTGGGCACCTTGCGCCACCGGCCGTCGGGCAGCAGCTCCCACGCGAGCATGTCGTCGGCCAGGTTCACGTCGAGGATCTCCTGCAGGCGGGCCTGCAGCTCGGGGTCGTCGACGGGTGCGACCGCCTCGACCCTGCGGTCGAGGTTGCGGGGCATCAGGTCCGCGGAGCCGATGTAGTAATGACGCTCACGGCGCTCACCGAAGGCGAAGATGCGCGAGTGCTCGAGGTAGCGGCCCACGATCGAGCGCACGCTGATGTTCTCGGACAGGCCGGGCACGCCCGGTTTCAGGCAGCAGATGCCGCGCACGACGAGGTCGATGCGCACGCCAGCACGCGAAGCCGCATAGAGCTCGTCGATCATCCCCGGGTCGACGAGGCTGTTCATCTTCAGCACGATGCGGCCCTGCGCGCCCTCGTCGGCCTCGTTGCGGATGAGCCGGCGCACGGCACCGCGCAACGTCACCGGCGCCACGAGCATCTTGCGGTACCTCGACTGCCGGCTGTAGCCCGTGAGGTAGTTGAACAGGTCGCTCAGGTCCTCGCCGAGCTCGTGGTCGGCCGACAGCAACCCGATGTCCTCGTAGAGGCGCGCGGTCTTGGGGTTGTAGTTCCCCGTGCCGACGTGGCAGTAGCGCCGGATGCCCTCGGGCTCCTCACGTACGACGAGCGAGATCTTGGTGTGCGTCTTCAGTCCCATGAGCCCGTACACCACGTGGACGCCCGCTTCCTCCAGCGCGCGCGCCCACCCGATGTTGGCCTGCTCGTCGAAACGGGCCTTGAGCTCGACTAGCGCGGCAACCTGCTTGCCGCGGCCCGCGGCGTCGATCAGCGCGTCGACGATGGGGCTGTCGCCCGACGTGCGGTAGAGCGTCTGCTTGATGGCCAGCACCTGCGGGTCTGACGCGGCCTCCTCGATGAAGGCCTCGACCGACGTGGCGAACGAGTCGTACGGATGGTGCACCAGCACCTCACGCTGGCGGAGCACCGAGAAGATGTCGGACGGCTCGTCGTCGAGCGCGATGCGGGGCTGGGTCGTCGGGGCCCACAGGTCGTCCTTCAGCTCGGGCCGGTCGAGCTCGTACACGCCCCAGAGGCCGCCGAGATCGAGCGGGCCCTCGACGACATACACGTCGCTCGGGCCGAGGTCGAGCTCGCGCATGAGCAGGTCGCGCGCCTCCTGCGACATGGTCGTGTCGATCTCGAGCCGCACCGCGCGACCGAAGCGTCGCCTGCGCAACTCGTGCTCGACCGCCAGGAGCAGGTCGTCGGCCTCCTCCTCCTCGAGCGACATGTCGGCGTTGCGCGTGACGCGAAACGGGTACTGCGACTCGATCTCCATGCCCGGGAAGAGCGACGCGAGGTGTGCGGCGATCACCTGCTCGAGTGGCACGAAGCGCTGGCCGTCGGCCATCACCACGAAACGGGGCAGCAACGGAGGCACCTTGACGCGTGCGAACCGCTGCGCACCCGTCACCGGGTCGTGCACGAGCACGGCCAGGTTGAGGGACAGGTTGGAGATGTAGGGGAACGGGTGACCCGGGTCGACCGCGAGGGGAGTGAGCACCGGGAAGATGCGCTCCTCGAAGACGTCGACGAGGTAGTCGCGGTCGTCGTCGTCGAGCTGATCCCAGTCGGAGAGAACGATGCCCGCGCGACCGAGCGCAGGTGCGACGTCGTCGACGAAGCACGACTGCAGTCGGCGGGTGAGGCTCTCGACGCGCTCGCGCGTGGCCCGCAGCTGGTCGAGAGGGCTGAGGCCATCGGGCGCGGTCGCGCCGAGGCCGGCCGCCAGCTGGTCCTTCAATCCCGCGACGCGCACCTGGAAGAACTCGTCGAGGTTCTGGCTGAAGATGGCGCAGAACTTGGCCCGCTCGAGCACCGGGATCTCCGCGTCCTCGGCCAGGGCGAGCACGCGCGCGTTGAAGTCGAGCCATGAGAGCTCACGGTTGAGGTAGCGCGACTCCTCGCCGTCGAGCGCGGGCAGGTCGGCGAGTTCGGGTGCGTCGGCCTCCGAGCCTTCGAGCAGGTCGTCGAGGTCGGTCGCCATCAACCCACGCTACCGCGCAGTCGCGACGACCCCACCGGGGGTCACCCGGTGACGATCGGGCCTCGGGGCGGGCGCCAGGCGTCGTACACCTTCGACCAGTGCAGGGCCGTGAGGCTGTACGCCTCCGAATGGTTGTACGAGAAGAAGGCGGCCAGAAGGCCGTCATCCGCCGTCAACCCGGCGGGGGCGGCCCGGCACAGGTAGGTCGCCGCGGTCATGGCGGCGTCGAACACGTTGTTGGGATCCTCGACGTTGTCGCCGTTGCCGTCTCGGGCCACGATCCGCCACGTCGACGGGATCACTTGCATCGGCCCGACCGCCCGGTCGAAGACTGCGTCGCCGTCGAGCAGCCCACGGTCGGTGTCGGGCACGAAGGCGGTGCCGTTGTTGCCGTCGAGGGGGACACCGATGATCGGCGGCGAGATGTCACCGGCCAGCGAGAGCTCGGCTTCCGTGGAACGTCCGTGGTTCGACTCGATCCGCCCCACACCGGCCAGCGCGGTCCACCGGAGGCCGCAGCCCGGGTCGAGCTCGGCCATGGCGCTGGCGGCGGCCCGGTAGGCGTCGAGGAACAGGCCGGGGATGTCGCTCCCCGCGACCGGCGTGACTGCGAGAAGGAGCGTCCGCAGTCGGCGGGCGCGGTCCAGCTCCGCGCTCAGGCGCCCGATCTGCCCGGTCGCGGCGACGAGCTCGGCTTTCGCGGTCGCCCCCGCGGCGTTGAGATCGTCGAGATCCGCGACCGAGCGTCGGAGCCGCTCGGACGCGTCGCGACGCGCCGCCGCATAGTCCTTGACCGCCCGGTTCCGTACCCGGCCCACCGACGTCAACAGCTTCCGCCGCCGCGACAGGTCGGCCGGGTTCTCGGCGCGCAGCAGGTAGTCGACCGACGAGCTCGCGCCCCCGTTGACGTACGACGCGACCGCCAGCTTGCGCAGCCGTTCACGCGCCGCTCGCAGCTGCTCCGCCAGCTCCCTCTCTCTCGCGCTGAGCTCGCTCAGCTGGCCGCTCAGCGTGGCGATGCGGATCTCGAGTCCGGCGACCCGATCGGCGGCGGCAGCTGCGGCCCGGCGGGTGACCGCCACCGATCCCTCGAGCGCGCGCACCTGGGCCCGGACCGTCGCCAGCGCCGTCGGCTCGGCGTGCTCGAGCGGCAGGGTGGCGACCTGGGAGGAGGGCGTCGGCGGCGCCGGTGGCGCGGCTTGAGCCGGCGGGGCCAGACCCAGCCCGGTCGTGCCCGCGACCGCAAGCGCGATCGCCACCGTTCGGTGAGACGTCATCATCGGAATATCGGCCCGCGCCGGGCGCGAACGTAGGGAGATGCCTGCCCGACCTGCCCGGCCGGCAACCTACCCGGGTGAGCGCGAGCGGGGCCCGGCGCGACCGCCGGGCCCCTCTGCGTGCTCGGTTGGTGCGACTCGCCTACAGCGGCGTTGGGTTCTTGCGACAGGCGCTGTTCGGTAGCCCGGTGCCAGCCGGAGCCGAGACCAAGGGGACGAAGCCGTACTTCGTGATCTCGGATTGGGCCGTCGCGTTGTTCGGGTCGCACAGGTAGCCGTTGCCCGAAGCGGTCACGCCGATCAGGTCGAGCACGGCGTTGATGGACGGCGACGTGTTCTTGGCCACGTTGTAGACGTAGCGGATCCCGAGGAAGGTGCCGTCCGTGACGGTCGCCGCGGTCGGCTTGACCCCGTTGATCCAGCCCAGGTTGGCGCCGTTCCTCAGGTCCGGGACGACCGCGTTCCTCTGGGCCTTCCAGTCCGCGAAGGAGTACGTCGAGATGGCGAAGGGGTGATCAGCGCTCGCGATCGAGGTCGCCTCGTTCTCCTCGATGCGCGTGGGATGCACCGTGCACTGGGAATCGTCGAGCACCCCTTGTTGGGCGCTTGAGAGCCCCAGGATCTTGGTCTCGAAGAACGAGAGCGTGCCCGATCCGGCCTGGGGCAGGTAGCGGTGGATGGCACCGGCGTCGCCGCCCACCTGGCTCCAGTCGGTGTACAGCGGCGTGTTGCCGCCCTCGGTGCAGAGGTAGATGCCCTTGATCTGGTCCTGGGTCAGGGTCTTCGGCGCGCAGCCGGCGGGGGCCACGTCGCTGCCCGGGCAGGCCACGTTGCTGAACTTGACCCAGGTCACCGCGTCCCTCGAGTACGCGTAGAAGTTGAGGCTCGAGGGATCGCTGGGGCTCTTCCCGCGAGACGACCGCGCGTAGTCGACGCAGCCGGCGGAATCGGCCACCAGAGCATTGATGCCGCTGGAGGAACCGTTGGGCGGAGGGTTGCCGGCGTTGTAGTCGAAGGGCCCACAGTGGGTGTCCCCTCCGATGTGGTACGTCTGACCCGACGCGAGCACAGGCGGCGGGTTCTTGGCAATGTCGGGATCGGGGTTCACCGTGGCATTCACGTTGTAGTCGTGCGTGATCGCGCCCATGACGTTGTACGTCGTGTTGGAGCCGGGCCCGTTCAGGACCTCCTTGACACCGTTCGGCGGGGCGACCGCATGCGCGGTGGTCGCGAACATGCTCATGGCGAGACTCGTGGCACCGATGGCCACCGCTGCTCTCTTGGCGAAACGAAGCAAGTCTGAGTCCTCCTTGATCGGCAGTTTGCCGGGCGACTTGCGCGGCAACTGATGCATCTCGCGATGGCTTAGTGGTGGAACGAGAAGGTCTCGTGGCGGGCGTCTGATCGGCGCGTGAACATCGGCCGACGACTGGGATCGGCTCGATCACATGCCTCGCGCGACGACATCTCGCGCGTCGGTAAAAGGACGGCAAACGGCGGAGGAACACTTCGCGCGAACCGGTCTGCACCGGGTCCGCCCGTGTTACTAGTGGTGGCGCGGAAGTCCCGTCAGCTTCAACGACTGATGATCTGGCGCGCTTGTGGGGTGCCTCGGAGGATCGCGATGACACGACGTTGCGCCGCCCGCCGATGGCGGCCGCTCAACGGGATACGCGGTACCGCGGCCCGCGCCGCGCGCACCGTGCTCACTTTCGCGCTGCTCTCCACGCTGTTGGCCGCGACCGGCGGGACGGCGTCGGCGACAGCTCGCGCGATCGTCGTCTCGCCGGCCTCCGGGCTCGTCGATCAGGTCGTCGACGTCCACTGGACGGGCTTCCACCCCACGGACCCCAGCGGCGCCTTCACGGTGACTCTGTTTCAGTGCAAGGGCGCGGTGCCGAGGTCGGTGAGTGACTGCTACCAGGTGCTGAAGCCCCCGAGCGGCCCGAACGAGGGAACCGGGGTCTACGACGGCACCACCGCCGCCGATGGCACGGGTACGGCATCCATCGAGGTACGCCCCGCCCAGGACCTCCCCGTGCTCGACTGCACGTCCACCAACCCGTGCTCGGTGCTCGCGTTCGAGAACGACGGGAGCCGCCTGCCCCGGACCGGCCTGCCCGTGTCGGCGGCCACGGCCCCCATTCGCTTCGCGCCCAGTCCCGCCGACTGCCCACCAACGTCGAGCTCCGACGTTCGCACCGACGGGTCCGCCTCCACGTCACACGCGCTGTACACGTGGGCCGCCCAGGTCTGCACCGGCAGCAGACCCCTCGCCCTTGACTACACCGAGATCTCGTCGCCGGCCGGGAGGCGGGACTTCCTCAACGGCAGCGTCGACGTGGGGCTCAGCTCATCGCCCGTGACACCTGACGAGATGGCCGCATCGCCGGCACACCGGACGTACGCGTACGCACCCATCGACGTCACCGGCGTGGCGGTGGCTTTCAGCGTTACCGACACGCTCACGCACCAGCGCATCACCGACATGAACCTCAGCCCCCGGCTGGTGGCCATCCTCGTCGCCGGGTCCGGCCTGCACCTGTTCCAGGATCCGGAGTTCGTCGCCCTCAATCCTGGCCACAGCTGGCCCATGGAGGTGCAGCCGCCGCTGCTGCGCGCGGAGCGCAACGCCGATGCCCTGTTGCTCACCGGGTGGTTGGAAGCCGACCATGCAGCCCGGGCCTTTCTCGACGGCAACGACCCGACCGTCGCAGTCGACCAGTTCTGGAGAGGCATCGCCTACCCCACGGACATCTTCGAGGCCCGCGACCCCAACACCCTCGGGAACTACAACCCACGCTCGGGAACCATCGCCAACGCGCGACGCCTCTTCAACTTCCAGCCGCCCGGCGACGGAGTGTCGGTCAGCACCCAGAACGACGGGATCATGGCCGTGCTCGACGCGGTCACCGCGAAGCAGTTCGGGTTCCCGGTGGCCAAGCTCCACCGGGCCAACGCCGCCCCGACCGAAGCGTTCGTGGCCCCGGACTCTGGCGCGCTCGCGGCCGGCTATCGCGCCATGAAGACGAACCCCGACGGCGTGACGAGGTGGGCCGACGTCGGCGCAACCAACGCGTATCCACTGGTGAAGATCGACTACGCGATGGTGCCCACGAGCCAGACCACGGCCGTCAAGGCGGACAAGATCGCACAGTTCCTGGGTTACGCAGCCGGACCCGGCCAGGTGCCCGGCCGACTCCCGCTCGGGTATCTGCCGATGCCTCCCGATCTGGCGGCTCAGACAACCGCAGCCCGCGATGCGGTGGTGTCAGGCGCAACTCCGCCACCCGTCAGCCCAGACCAGCCTCCGCTCGCGAACGATCAACCGGCAGTGGTCCCTGGAGGGCCATCCGCAGGTGCCGACACCGGATCAAGCCAGGGCAGCGGCTTCGACGCGCCTACCAGCATCGCCGCGCCGAGCGCAGTCGCGTACCGCGCACCTGCGACGCGGTCACGCGGCCGGAGCGGCGGCCCGCTGGGCGCCGCGTTCCGCGCGCTGGCGGGGAGCGGGTGGCGGTTGATCCTTCCCGTGCTGCTCGTGCTCGGCCTCGCGGCCGGGGCCGCGGGGCCGGTCCTCTCCGCCCGGGCCCGGCGGGGCCGGCGACATCCACCGACCGGCCCGACGCCGGCATGACCGACTCGCGCGCCGCGCTCGGGAACCGCGGCGGCCACGCGGAATCGGTCGACCGCATCGCGGCCGGCCACCCGCCGGCTCGCGAGCACGACACGATCGCGGTCGTCGTCGAGCCAGAGGGCCTCAACGGCGGGCGCCGCGAATCCGCGGAGGCGACGGCGCCGCGTCCCGCGAAAGCGCGGGTGGATCGACGCCGGCGCACCGCGATGGCCATCATCGGACGGGGTCTCACGTGGGCGAGCGTGCTCACGCTCGGTCTCGTGGCCTACCTCGTCGCGGCGTCCGCCCTCGAGCACGGGCGCGCCCAGGGGGCGCTCCAACATTCGTTCCGCACGCCGCTCGCCTTCGGCGAGGCACCCCTCGGAGGCGACATCGCCGAGGGTACGGCGGTCGCCGTGCTCGACGTACCGAGGCTCGGGATCCACCAGATCGTGGTGGAGGGCACCAGCGCCACCCAGCTCAAGAAGGGCCCCGGCCACCTGCGCGCTTCGCCGCTGCCCGGTCAGCGCGGCAATGCGGTGATCGCCGGCCGGCGCCTTGCCTACGGTGGGCCGTTCCTGCACCTCGACCGGCTGCGACGCGGCGACGTGATCAGGGTCACCACGGGCCAGGGCCGGGCGGTCTTCGTGGTGCAGCGCTCGTGGACCGTGTCGCCGCACCATGCCGACCCGATCGGGCCAACCGCGGACAGCCGGCTCACGCTGGTCACGTCGGATCCCCTGCTGCTCGCCGAACGTCGGCTCGGAGCGACCGCGTCGCTGCGGGGCGCGGCGTGGCCCGCGCCCGCTGGCCGCCCCACCACGCTGCATCGCGACGAGTTGGGGCTCCAGGGTGAGCCGACCGCGATCACGGCCCTGCTGCTGTGGGCCGAGATGCTGGCCCTTGCCGGCCTGGCCACCGCCTGGCTCTACCGCCGTTGGTCCCGGTGGCCTGCCTATCTCATCTGCACACCGGTGATCCTGTTGCTGGTCCTGCTGATCTTCGACAGCTTCAGCGGGTTGCTCCCCGCCACGCTATGACCCCCAGACGGCCCCGCCGCCCCTCCGGGCCTGGTCCGCGCGGGGACATGATCGTCGACGATCTGGAGCAGCCGCGTGTGACCATCCGGGTGCACCGCGCTCCCGCCGACCGCGTGTACCGCATGGTCGTGCGGCTCGCGGCTTCGGCCACCCTCCTCGTCATGGGGCTCATCGGCGCCTTCTTGTTCGCGCGGGCGCTCCCGGCGCTCCGCTCGGGCGGTTGGCGGTTCCTCACGGAGCAGGCCTGGACGCCGGACAGCGGACGGTTCGGCATCTCTGCGGTGCTGTTGGGCACTGTGCTCATCGCGGTGGTTGCCCTCGTCATCGCGGTGCCCCTGTCGATCGGCGCGGCCCTCTTCATCACCGAGTACGCGCCTCGCAGGCTGCGGCGCCCCATCACGTCGCTCATCGACCTGCTGGCCGCGGTGCCCAGCCTCATCTACGGCTTGTGGGGCCTGTTCTTCCTCCAGCCGAGGCTGATCAAGGTCAGCCGCTGGCTCACCGACCACGCGTCGGTTGTGCCGTTCTTCCGCACGAAGAGCACCAACTACGCGTCGACCACGTTCATCGCCGGCGTCGTGGTGTCACTCATGGTCGTTCCCATCTGCACTGCGGTGATGCGTGAAGTCTTCTCCCAGGCGCCGGTGGGTGAGAAGGAAGGTGCGCTGGCGCTGGGCGCTTCGCGCTGGGGCATGGTGCGGACAGTGGTGCTGCCATTTGGCCGCGGCGGCATCGTGGGCGGGTCGATGCTCGGGCTCGGACGTGCGCTGGGCGAGACCATCGCGGTGTCACTCATCATCTCGCCGATCTTCGTGCGCAGCATCCACATTCTCGATGGTGGCGGCAACTCGATCTCTTCCCTCATCGCGTTGCGATTCTCCGAGTCCAACACCTTCGGCATAAGCGCGCTGATGGCAGCAGGCCTGGTGCTGTTCGGCATGACTCTCGTCGTCAACGCGATCGCCTCGGTCATCGTCAACCGCTCGCGCTCCGGCGCGGCTACGGAGATCTGAGTCACACCATGACGACCGCGTCCACCGAACTGCGAATCGAAAGGGAGACACAGGCCCTCGAAGACCGGGTGCGGTTCCGCCGCCTCGACGTCGACGACGCGATGGCAGTGTGCGGCGCCGGGCTCTCCGCCTTCTGCCTGGTGTGGCTGGTGTACGAGCGGCTGACGCCCTTGAGCGGTGGCCTGGGGTTCTGGCTGAGCTGGTACGGCGTGTTCCTGGCTGTGCACTGGCTGGTGGTACGCGAGCGGTCCGGCCCCCTGGCGGCGGCAGATCGACTGGCCACCGTGGTGCTGACGACGGCAGGGCTCTGCCTCCTCGTCCCGCTGACCTTGATCGTCGGCTACACCGCGTACCGCGGCTGGGCGGCATTGCGCCCGACCTTCTTCGTCAAGGACCTCCGTTACACGGGCTCGTTGAGCAAGGCCACCGACGGGGGAGGTGCCCACGCCATCGTCGGCACGCTCGAGCAGGTGGGGCTGGCCGTGCTCATATCGGTGCCGCTCGGAGTCGCCACGGCCGTGTTCCTGAACGAGGTGGGTGGGCGTCTCGCGCGGCCCGTGCGATTGATCGTCGACACCATGAGCGCGATCCCCTCGATCGTCGCCGGGCTGTTCATCTTCGCCGTCATCGTCCTCACGTTCGGCCAGAACGGCTTCGCGGGCGCGCTGGCGCTCTCTGTCCTCATGCTGCCCACGGTCACCCGCACCTCGGAGGTCGTGCTGCGCCTGGTCCCGGGCGGTCTGCGGGAGGCGTCGCTCGCGCTGGGCGCGTCCGAGTGGCGCACGACGCGCGACGTCGTGCTCCCGACCGCGCGGCCGGGACTGGCGACGGCGGTGATCCTCGGCGTGGCCCGGGCGATCGGCGAGACCGCGCCGTTGCTGCTCACCATCGGAGGCGCGTTCGTGATGAACGCGGACCCGTTTCACGGCAAACAGGACGCCCTGCCGTACTTCGTGTACCGGCTGATCAGGTTCCCCCAGAACGCGCAGGTTCAGCGAGCGTGGACCGGCGCACTGGTGCTGCTGGCGCTGGTGCTGGTCCTGTTCGTCATCGCCCGCATCATCGGCGGACGAGGTCCGGGGCACGCCGGACCGTTCAAGCGCCGGCGCAGGCGTCGGCTCGACATGAAGGAGCACGCGTGAGCGCGACGGTCCAGACGTTGCCGGCGACGTCATCACGGCGCGGCCTCGGGATCGCACCCGCAAGGCTGACCGCCCGTGCGGTGAGCGCCTGGTTCGGTGATCACAAGGTGCTCGAGCGGGTCTCGCTCGACATGGCCCCCCGGCGCGTGACCGCGCTCATCGGGCCGTCCGGATGTGGCAAGTCCACCTTCCTTCGCATCCTCAACCGCATGCACGAGCTCGTCCCCAGCGCATCTCTGGCCGGCACCGTCGAGCTCGACGGCCTCGACATCTACAGAGGCCCACGGTCGACGACGGAGACGCGGAAGCGCATCGGGATGGTGTTTCAGAAGCCCAACCCCTTTCCCGCCATGAGCGTTGCGGACAACGTGCTGTCGGGCTTGAAGCTGTCGCGGATGAAGCTCAGCAGCCGAGCCGAACGCCGCGAGCTCGTTGAGCATGCGCTCGGACGGGCGGGCCTCTGGAACGAGGTGAAGAGCCGCCTCGAGACGCCGGGTGGCGCCCTGTCGGGTGGTCAGCAGCAGCGGCTCTGCATCGCGCGCGCGCTCGCGGTCCGGCCCCAGGTCCTGTTGATGGACGAGCCCTGCTCCGCCCTCGACCCGACGTCAACCCGGCGCATCGAGGACACGATCGCCGAGATATCCGAGGAGGTCACCGTGGTGATCGTCACGCACAACATGCAACAGGCCCAGCGGGTGTCCCATGACTGCGCCTTCTTCCTGGCGGGGGAGAACGAGCCCGGCTACATCGTCGAGTCGGGGACCACCGAGAAGATGTTCTCCGAACCCGACGACACCCGCACGCTCGACTACGTGAGAGGGCGTTTCGGATGAACCGGCTCGAGCCGATCCTCGTCCGGATCGCCCTCGTGAGCGTGGTCGTGCTCCTCGGTGCGCCCGTCGCGCCCGCGGGCGCCAGCGTGTCAGTCGACGGCGCGGGCTCGACGTGGAGCCAGATCGCGGTCGACCAGTGGCGTGCCGATGTGGCGCGGCAGGGACTCTCGATCAACTACCAGGGCTTGGGCTCCTCGACCGGGCGTACCTTCTACATCTCGGCCCAGTCGGACTTCGCGGTGTCAGAGATCCCCTTCCAGCCTGCCAGCCACGACCGCAACGGCAACCTGCTCTACGACGAGGTCGCCCGGGCGGCAGCGCGGCCCTACGCATACATGCCGATCGTGGCGGGCGGGACGTCGTTCATGTACCACCTCGAGGTGAACGGCCGGCGCATCTCCGACCTCAAGCTGTCGGGGCCGACTCTCGCGAAGATCTTCACCGGCGGCATCACCTTCTGGGACGACCCCGCCGTCACCGCCGACGACGGCCGGGTGTTCCCTCACCTGGCGGTCACACCAGTGGTGCGCTCGGACGGCTCCGGCACGTCCGCTCAGTTCACGGCATACATGGCTCATGTCACCCCCGACATCTGGAACCCATTCTGCGCGAACGCCACCCACCTGCCTTCACCGTGCCCGCCCACCTCGCTGTACCCCTACTTCGGCAACAGCCGGGCGCAGCAGGGCTCCGACGGAGTGGCCAACTACGTCGCGGCTCCGTACAACAACGGCTCGATCACGTACGTCGAGTATGGATACGCCCTCCAGCGCAGCTTCCCGGTGGTGTCCGTGCTCAACCAGGCGGGGTACTACGTTCAGCCCACCGCACAGGCTGTCTCCATCGCCTTGACCGCGGCCCGCATCAACCCCGACCGCACCCAGGTCCTCGACGGCGTCTACACCAACCCCGACCCGCGCGCCTATCCGGTGTCGAGCTACAGCTACATGATCGTGCCCACGGGCACTCAGGCACCGTTCTCAACCGACAAGGGCGACGTCCTCGGGAGGTTCATCCTCTACTTCCTGTGCGCGGGCCAGCAAAAGGCCGTGCAGCTGGGCTACTCACCCTTGCCCAAGAACCTGGTGCAGTTCGGCTTCGACGCCGAGAGGCTCATCCCCGGCGCGCCCGCGCCGCCCCCGATCGACCAGTGTGCGAACCCCACGATCACCGGCTCGTTCATCACGGGCAACGCGCCGCTGCCGCCCGCGAGCGCCAAGAAGGGCGCGACCGCGGCAGCCCGTGCGGCTCTGGCGGCCGCTGCAGCGAAGGCGGGCTCGGGTGCACAGGGTGCAGGCGCGGCTGCCGCAACCGATCAGACCGTCGATTCGAGCACCGACCCGACAGGGGTGGCCGGTAGCGCGACGGCCCTCGCGGCCGTTCCCGCGACGATCGCCAACGGGCGGGACCAGGTGGCGACCGGGCTCTACGTCGCGGCGGGCCTTGCCGTGCTGGTCGTGATCTTCGGGCCACCCGCGCTCGGCGCCTACCTGCGCCGTGAGCAGCATGAGGAGTGACAGGACACGATCAGGCGACGGTCATCCCGAAGGAGACCAGGAGCTCGCGAACGCGCCGGCCGATCTCGTCGCGGATGGGACGCACCGCCTCGACGCGCTGACCGGCGGGGTCATCGAGCTCCCAGTCCTCGTAGCGCTTGCCGGGGAACACCGGGCAGGCATCACCACACCCCATGGTCACGACCACGTCTGCAGCGCGCACGATCTCGTCGGTCCAGGGCTTGGGGAACTCGCGGGCGATGTCGATGCCGACCTCGGCCATGGCCTGGATCGCCGCCGGGTTGACCTCAGTCGCCGGCTCCGACCCCCGCGACCATGCGACAGCTCTGCCGTCCGCGAGGTGGTTGAACCACCCGAGCGCCATCTGAGAGCGCCCGGCGTTGTGCACGCACAGGAACAGCACGACCGGGGCGTTTGGGTCAAGGTCGGGCATCGAGGGCCTCCTCGAGAGACGGTTCCGGTTCGGGGAACAACACGCGCGCCGCGACCACGGCCAGGGCCGCGCCCAGCAGCTGGGCGGCGATGAAGCCGGGGGCGGATGCGGGGCGGATGCCGGCGAAGGTGTCACTGAGCGTGCGGGCCACCGTCACCGCGGGATTGGCGAAGCTGGTCGACGAGGTGAACCAGTAGGCCGCGCCGATGTAACCGGCCACCGCCACGGGCACGGCGATGAGGCGCCCGGAGCGCACGACACCGAAGATCACGGTCAACAGCCCGAAGGTGGCGACCACCTCGGCGAGGAAGGTCGCCACGCTGATGCGGTCCTTGGTGGCCAGCTGGACGGCGGGCAGCTCGAACATGAGGTTGGCGATGATGGCGCCCGCGCAGGCGCCCGCCAGTTGCGCGCCGATGTATGGCGCCGCCGCACGCGCTTCGAGCTTGCCGGTCGCGAGCTCGGCGAGCGTCACCGCCGGGTTGAAGTGCGCGCCCGACACCGGACCGAACGTGAGTATCAGCGCCGCCAGCGCAAAGACCGTCGCCGTCGAGTTCTCGAGCAGCTGCAGGCCGACCTGACCGGGCGAGAGCCGCTCCGCCGCGATACCGGAACCGATGACGGCGGCGACCAACAGTCCCGCGCCCAGACCTTCGGCCAGCGCCCGCGCGCCGAGCGAGCGCGTCGTGCTCATGTGGCGCTGTTCATGTGGATGTTCATGTGCAGGGACGCCGGCGCGGCCGACGGGGCGTCGTGCCGAGCTCGCCGAGCTCGCGGGCGAGCCGGCGCAGCGTGTCCCGATCGAGCACGTAGTAGGTGAAAGGGCCACACCGCTCGGGCTCGACGACGCCCGCCTCGCGGAGCACGCGCAGGTGGTGGCTCACGAGGGGTTGCGCGAGGTCGAGGTCCTCGACGAGGTGACAGACGCAGAGGTCCTCGACGCCCAGCCGGCGGACGATCTCCCAGCGCACCGGATCGCCGAGGACCTTCAGGGTGGAGGGGCCCACGGCAGCATCAACCGCGTCAGAATCAATCGCCATGAATATCAATGCTGACACATATGAGGCGGCTCTCACCAGAGAGGCGACGAACCATCAGCGGGCGCCTGGACCTCCGGTTCGCAGGGCGCAGTAGCTTGAGCCATCCACCGGGGTGAGCTCCCGGGAACCCGTGAAGGAACAGTCGATGTGCGACACGTTGTGTGCCGTCGGAAGCGAGCGCACCCTGTTCGCCAAGAACTCCGACCGGCCGGTGGCCGAGGTGCAACTCGTCGAGTCCTTCGCCTCCCGACGCGGCGGCGGTCGCCTGAGGACGCAGTACATCGAGATCGACGACGCGGGCGCGTTCGCCCTGCTCGGCTGCCGCCCCGAATGGCTCTGGGGGCTCGAGACCGGCGTCAACGAGCACCGGGTGGCGATCGGCAACGAGAAGGTCTTCACTGTCGACGACCCGTACAAGGTCGAGCCTGCGTTGCTCGGCATGGACCTGGTGCGGCTGGGGCTGGAACGGGGCCGCACCGCCAACGAGGCGCTTGACGTCATGACCGATCTGCTCGCGCGCCACGGTCAGGGCGGCGTCGGCGACCGGACGCACGACGAGCCCTACTTCTCCTCCTTCCTCGTCGCCGACCCCGGGCGGGCGTGGGTGCTCGAGACGAGCGGGCGCACCTGGGCGGCCCGGCCGGTCGACCGGACCGCGGCTATCTCCAACCGCCTCACGTTGGGTGCGGACTGGACGCGCGCGTCCGACGACGTCCCGGCAGGAACCGACTTCGACACCTACCGCCTGGCGCGCGCGCCGACCGGCCATGCCGACGCGCGGCTCGCCGCGAGCCGGGCCTGCCTCGCGGCCGGGTCGGACGCGCTGACGCCGCGGATACTCGCGGCGCAGATGCGTCATCACGGTGAACGCCCGTGGGCGCCTCCCGGCGGTGACCCGACACCCGTCAGCGCTCCACCCGCGGCGTCCATGCCCGACGGCACCGGCGTGACCGTCTGCATGCACGTACGCGGCTACCAAGCCACCGCCTCGTCGCTGATCGCGGAGCTGCCGTCCGACACGGGTCGGTCCGTGCGTGCGTGGGTCGCGCCGGGAAGCCCGTGCGTGAGCGTCTACGTGCCGGTCTTCCCGCCCGACGGTGTGCCGCGTGAGCTCGGCGACGCGGGCGTGTGGAAGCGCTTCCTGACGCTGCGCGAGCGCGTGGAGGCCGACGTCGACACCGCCGCCGCGCTGCCCGAGATACGTGCCGCGTTCGGGCCCGTCGAGGCCGAGCTGTGGGACGCGGCCGACGAGGCCGCCGGCGACCCGGACGCGCAGGCCGCGTTCACGGCGGCGTGCTGGCGCCCGGTGGCCTCAGCCCTCGACCGCTTGCGCGCCTGACCCGGGCTCCGCGGGCGAGCCTCCGGCTCGGGCCCCTCCCGCGCCGGGCCCACCGTTGCCACCGGCCAGGAGATTGCGCGCCAGCTGGAGCCCCGCCACCCCCTGGCTGAGCGCCTGCGCGAGCGCCTCGGACAGGCCTTGGGCTCCGTTCAGCACGATCATCTGGTCGATCTGACCGAACGGCTTGGCGGCCGCCTCGACGATCGCGGGCCAGTTCTCGGCGAGCTGCTGGCCGATGACGGCGTCCTGGTTCTCGGCCAGCGCGTCGGCCCGCGCCTTGATCGCCTCGGCCTCGGCCATGCCCTTGGCCCGCACCGCCTCGCCCTCCGCCAACCCCTTGGCCTGGGTGGCCGCCGCCTCCGCCTCACCGATGGCCTTCACCGACTCGGCCTGGGCCGACGCGTTGAGGCGCACGTGCTCGGCTTCGGCCGCCGCGGCCAGACGGACGCGCTCGGCATCGGCCACCGCCGCCAGCTTCACCCGCTGGGCGTTGGCTGCCGCGGCCAGCTCGACCTCCTGGCGCTCGGCCTCGGCGCCAGAGATGCGGGCGTCGCGCTCGGCCCGGGCGAGGGTCACCTGCTCGTACGCCTTGGCGTCGGCGGGCTTGCGCACGGTCGCCTGCAGGCTCTGCTCCTCCCGCTGGGCCTCGAGCTCCGCGACCTTCGTCTGCTGGACGACCACCTCTTGGTGCGCGGTCGCCTCGGTCAATGGGCCCGCCTGCTTGGCCTGCGCCGAGGCGCGGTCGATCTCGGCCTGGAACCCGGCCTGCTTGATCGACGCGCCGCGCACCGCCTGCGCTTTCAGCGCGTTCGCCTGCTGTTCCTGCTCGGTTGCTTCGCGATCCGCGTGCGCCTCGTTGATGCGGGCCTGGCTGGCCACCGCGGCGGCATGGGGCCGGCCCAGGTTGGTGATGTAGCCCGTGGGATCGTCGATCTCCTGGATCTGCAGCGAGTCGACGATGAGGCCGAGCTTCTCCATCTCGATGCCGGACGACTGTCGGGTCAACGCGGTGAGCTTCTCGCGGTCGCGGATCATCTCCTCCACCGTCATGTTGCCGACGATCGCCCGCAGGTGGCCGGCGAAGACGTTGTGGACGCGCTGGTCCATCTGGTTCTGCTGGTCGAGGAATCGACGGGCCGAGTTGGCGATCGAGGTGAAGTCGTCGCCCACCTTGAAGATCACCACGCCCCGAATGCCGAGCGGGATGCCCTGGTGGGTGACGCAGTCGATGCTCAGCTCGGACTCGCGCAGGTCGAGCGAGAGCCGTCGGACCTGCTGGATGCCCGGGATGACGAGCGTTCCCCTGCCGGTGACGATCTTGAAGCCGAGGCTCTCACCCGCACCCTGGGGCGAGCCGTGCTCGCGGAGGCCCGAGATGATGAGCGCCTCGTTCGGCTCGGCCACCCGCCACATCAGGCGGAAGACGATGAGAAACAGAAGAATCGCAGCTGCCGCGAGCGCCAGGCCGATCTCCCAACCGGTCACTCTTGCGAGGACCATGTGTCCCTCCTCCTTCGCGTCGACCCCCTACATGGGGGTGACGACCACCGTGCGCGGAGCGAAGTACTCCACCACGACGACGCGCTTGCCGTTGGCAATGGTGTCGTCGGGGTCGGCGGCGTACGCGTGGAACGCCTCGCTTCCGCCCCGAACAGGCACCATCACCTCGCCGAGCCGGCCCGGGCTGATGGTGCCGGTGACACGGCCCACCTTCCCGACCATTGCGTGATCGACCATGACGCTCCTGCGCACCCGAGCCAGTTGCTCGCTGCGTCCACGGTAATGCTCCGGCACTTTCATCGGCGACGCAGTCTCGCCGCGACTGCCGTTTAGGCTCTCCCGCGTGCGGTTCGGCGCCTTCCTCGTGCTCGTCGTGCTGGTCGCCGGTGCCTGCGCGGCAGGCAAGTCCGCTGCCGACGACGCCTATGCACGCGCGCTCGCCGGGCTGTGCGTCGCGCGTGGCCAAGCCGCCCGCACCCCGGCGCGCGTGCGCACCACGTTCTTCGACCGCTCCCACGGCACCCTCCATGTGCTGGCGCGGGCGCTGGAGAACGTCGACCGGCGCTCGACGGCGCGAGTGCTCGAGGCGATGTTCCGGGTCGAGGCCGACCTCGCCTTCGACCACCCGCCTGCTTCGCTCCCCGCCGACCTCGACACGCTCATCGCCGCCGCCCGCGCCGGGCTGCGCCGGCTCGACCACGCCGCGCCGGGCTGCGCGTCGTGACGCGCCGCGTCGCCGCGTGCCTCCTAGTCGCCGGTTTGGGCGCAGCCGCGTGTGGTGGTGGTGGCAACAGCAGCAGCGGCGCCGGCGCGGCCGCGTCCAAGGGCCTGGCCGCGGAGGTGGCGAGCTTCGACCTCGCGGTCGGACCCGCGGCCCGCTTCATCGTCGGCCTGCTCACCAACGACCAGGAGTTCGTGAGCTACGGCTCCGTCCACCTTCGCTTCACCTACGAGGGCAGAGGCGAGAAGGGGGCGCGGTCGCGGCCCGGGCCCGAGGCGACGGCGCCGTTCATCAGCCTGCCGGGTAGCCCGGCGGCCGGGTCGCGTCCGGGCCCGGCGCCCCTGCCCGGCTCTGTCGGGAAGGGTGTCTACGGCGCCCAGGTGGCGTTCGACCGGGCCGGGTTCTGGAAGGTCCACGTCACCGCCCGCCTCGTCGGTGAGGCGAAGCCCCGCACCGCGACCGCGGCGTTCCCGGTGCGCGACAAGCACGCGATCCCGGCGCCGGGCGATCCGGCCCTGCCGAGCGAGAACCTGACCGTGCGGTCCCCGAACGTGCCGACGAAGGCCCTCGACTCCCGAGCCGACGGGGCCGCCATACCCGACCCCGAGCTCCACCAGACCACGATCGCCCGGGCCCTCGCGCTGCACCGACCCGCGGTCGTGGTGTTCGCCACGCCCGTGTACTGCACGAGCCGCTTCTGCGGTCCGGTCACCGACATGGTGCAGGAGCTCGCGCGCGCCTACGCCGACCGGGCCAGCTTCGTCCACGTCGAGATCTGGCAGGACTTCGAGAAGCAGGTGCTGACGAAGGCGGCGGCCGAGTGGCTCCTTCGCAACAACGACCTCAACGAGCCCTGGGTGTTCGTCATCGGTGCCGACGGCAGGATCACGGCCCGCTTCGACAACGTCGTCACCCGCGACGAGGTCGAGCCCCTGCTGCGCGCCCTTCCCGTGATCGGGCCCGAGCCCGCGCCCTGACCGACCACGAACCGGGACCCGCGGTGCCGCGCCGTGGGCGATGGCGCGCGGCGGTTTCGGCACTCGGCGCGCTCGACGTCGTTGCCCGCGGAGTCGCGTACACTTCGCGTCCGCAACCTTGATTCGACAGGAGAGGATCTCCACCGCGCCACCGCCGCCGGGTCCCCACCCCCCTCCAGGTGGCGGTGGCGCGATGCGGGTGCTCCGCCGGCCCTCGATCCCTCAGAGAGCGTGGTCTGGGCCGCGACGACTCGAATCCGCGATGACGC
This sequence comes from Actinomycetota bacterium, assembly GCA_005888325.1. Classification (NCBI taxonomy): domain Bacteria; kingdom Bacillati; phylum Actinomycetota; species Actinomycetota bacterium. The sequence goes on along the minus strand of VAWU01000013.1, from coordinate 13,567 downwards.
CCCCCCGGCGGACGACAGGTCCAGTTTCCCCGCGCGGACCATCGGGTACGCGCGCTCGAACGCATCGAACGCAGAGGAAAAGGAGCGAACGACATGGGTGTTTTCGAAGAGGCGAAGGGCAAGGTCAAGGAGGCGGTCGGAGACGTGACCGACAACCCCGACCTGCGACGCGAGGGCAAGGCCCAGAAGGACAAGGGCGAGGCCCAGCGGAAGGCGACCGAGGCCCGCGCCGAGGCCAAGAAGCACGAGGCCACGGCCAAGGCGGACGAGGTCGAGCAGGAAGTGGCCGAGCGGGCCAAGTAGGCAGGTCCCGCAGGCAGCAGCACGATGGGCCCCGGCCCACGGGCCGGGGCCCGTCCACGCCCGGGCGGTTGGCCCGGTGCGGAGGCGGGAAGGGGTGAGCGCGTGCCACGGCTCCGACGCGTCGACTGCTCCGGCCCCGGGATCGCCAGGCGGCGTGCGGGCAGAGGGTTCGTCTACCTCGACGAGAACGGCAAGCGGATCGCCGATCCCGGTGTGCTCGATCGGATCCGCGCGCTTGCCATCCCTCCGGCTTGGACCGACGTCTGGATCTGTCCCCTCCCCGGCGGGCACATTCAGGCCACCGGCACCGACGCGAGGGGGCGCCGCCAGTACCGCTACCACGACATCTGGCGCGCGCATCGCGACCGCGAGAAGTTCGACCACATGCTCGAGTTCGCGCGGCTGCTCCCAGACCTGCGCGCCACGTGCATGCACAACCTGTCGCAGCGGGGCCTCACCCGCGACCGCGTGCTCTCGTGCGCGGTACGGCTGCTCGACCTCGGGTTCTTCCGCATCGGCACCGAGGGCTACGCGGAGCAGAACCAGACGTTTGGCTTGGCCACGATGCGCAAGCGCCACGTCGAGGTGTCGCGCAACGTCGTGACGTTCGACTACAAGGCCAAGAACGGCAAGCGCCGCATCCAGTCGATCGTGGATCCGCAAGTCGTCTCGGTCGTGACCGCGTTGAAGCGCCGTACCGGCGGGGGACACGAGCTGCTCGCATACCGGCGGGGCCGCCTGTGGGTCGACGTGAGATCGGCCGACATCAACGCGTTCATCCGGGAGCTGAGCGGCGCGGAGCTCACTGCCAAGGACTTCCGCACGTGGAACGCCACCGTGCTCGCGGCGGTGGCGCTGGCGGTGTCCGAGCGGGCGACATCGGCCACCGGCCGCACGCGGGCCGTCGCCCGGGCCATGCAGGAGGTCGCCCACTATCTCGGCAACACGCCCGCGGTGTCGCGCTCGTCGTACGTCGACCCCCGGGTCGTCGACCGCTATCGGTCGGGCCTCACGATCGCCGCGGCGCTCGAGGGGATCGGCGAGGATGTCGAGATGGGCCAGCCTTCCACCCAGGGCGCGATCGAACGCGCCGTGCTCGCGCTGCTCACCGATGACGACGTCGAGCTCCCCGTCGCGGCATGAGCGAGCCGAGCGAGCCGAGCGACGACGTGACCGACGGCTGCACGATCGCGGAGGCGATGCACCGGCTCGAGACGGAAGGGTACGCCGGTCAGTTCGCGGCCCGGCCCGACGGGACGCTGCTCTGCTTCACCTGCCGGCGGGAGAGCCCGGCCGTCGAGGTGCGGCTCCACCGGCTCCTGCGCACCGAGGGCGCGTCCGACGCGGCCGACGAGACCGCGGTCGTGGCGCTGACCTGCCCCCGGTGCGGGACGCGCGGCACCGTCGTGCTCACCTACGGACCGGAAGCCTCCGCCGACGACGCCGAGGTGCTCCGACTCCTCGTGGACAGCCGGGCATGACTCAACGGCGGGCCTTGGGGATCACGAACTTGAGCGCGGTATGGGTGTCGGAGAAGCGGGCGACCTTGACGTCGACGAATCCCGCGGCCTTGCCCGCCTCGATGACGTCGCCCTCACTCGGATCCTTGCGGCCCTTGGGATAGACGACCCAGATCGCACCGTCGCGCGCCATCGACGTCTCGAGCCTCGCGAGGCGGTCGAGGTCGCGGGGCCGGTGCACTCCGAGCAGGACGACGTCGGTCCCCTTGCGCAGCCTGCCGCGCCCGACGTCGGCCCCGCGCTCCTCGAGCGTCTTCGCGAACCGCGCGTCGTCGAGACCCAGGAGCGTCACCCGATGGCCCGGCTTCACACCCAGCTTGTCGGCGAGCGTCGGCGGGTGGGTGATCCGCTCGGCCCAACGCGCGGCCACCGGCCCCAGCTCGAAGGTGGCGGTACCGCTCTTGTGGCGGACGACGAGACGGCCGTCAGCGGCGGTCGCCTTCGTGATGTCGCCCAACGGGATGCGCATGCGCTCGGCGCCGCGGAAGAGGAGCTCGTCGGTCTCGAGCATCGCCTTCCCGACGACCGTGTGACCGTCGACGTGCGCCGAACATTGCACCTCCTGGCCCATGCCCGACAGTCTGCACGCGCGGATCGGCCCCGAGCGGGGCCGCGGGGTCAGCCGAGCGCGTTGGCGAGGCGGCCGGCGGTGGCCTCGTCACCGGCCAGCACCAGCGCGACGTCGCGGCCGACGCGGTGGACGCGACCTGCGCCGCCCTTTCCCGAGAAGAATCCGTCCGCGTCCGGTGGGCGACCCCCGGCCCACGACGGAGCCCACCGCATCAGGCCGGTCGTGAGGCGACCGGCGCCCGCCTCGTCGTCGGCCGCCCAGCGTTCGACCAGGCCCGGCACCGTGCCACACCGAACGAAGCTGAACGCGTCGCCCGCCCAGCTGTCGGCGGCGCGGTCCGCGTCACGCTCGCTCAGGTACCGGGCCAGCACCTCCTGCATGTCGAACTCACCGAGGCTCCCGGACCTCAGCGGCGTGCACCCGGCGGCGGTGGCCACGTCGGGCAGCGCCGGCGCGTGCCACTCCTGGCCCTCCGTGTACCGCTCGGGGTGGAGGATCTCCTCGGTCGAGGTCGGGGGTCGGCGCCAGGCGGCGTCGACGCCGGCGAAGCTGCGCGTCGTGCGGTACCGCTCGAAGGTGAAGTCGAGGCCTTTCGTGTACGGGAAGGTGAGCGATGCCCGCAGGTACGCGGGCGTGTCGTCCGGGCCCGAGCCGCTCAGCTCGGCGCCGAGCGAGCCCTGCGCCTTGTCGCTCAGATAGCGCTGCGCCCACAGGCTCTGGAGTAGGACGGCGTCGCCCTCGATCAACGCGGTGTACGCGAACAGCTCCTCGGCGCGGTCGCTCTCCTCGAGGGCGCGCGTCGTGGCACCGAAGTCGAAGTGCTGGTCGGTCAGCGCGTGGTCGAGCTCGTGGGCCACGGTGACCTCGGTATCGGGGGTGAGCTTGCCGTTGGTCTCCCCTGCGATGAACAGCTGCTTCGTCTGAGGGTCGTAGAAGCCGACGACCTCGGCCGCGACGAGCTTGTCGACTGCTGCCTGCAAGGCGAGATCCTGGGGAATGAGCTTCAGCAGCTTGAGGATCGCCTCGTCGGACGCCTCGCGCTCGGGCCGCGCATCGCGCGCGTCCGCCTGCTTCAGCCGCCGGCGCAGCTCAGCCCGCGAGACGATGCGAACCGCGAGCGGCGCCTTCCATTTCAGGCCGCGCACGCGGGCGACCTGCACGCGGATCCGCTCGATCGTCTCCCGCTCCTTGGCACGCCGCTCCGCGGGAGTCTCGCGCCTGGCCTTGCCGCACCCACCGAGTCCCGAGGTGACGACGACGAAGACGACCGTCGCGGCCAGCGGCGCCCGCTTCACACCCGCTAGGAGGAGAACGTGAAGATGGTGAGCGTGCCGAACGCGAAGAGGCCGAAGCTCAAGGTGTACAGCACGGCCTTGACCGCCACTCGGCGCGTGGGCACGCGCACGTAGTCGTCGATTACCGTCCGTAGGCCGTTGAGGCCGTGGAGAAGGGCGAGCGCGAGGAGGGCCCAGTCGAAGACCTGCCACAGCGGGTTCGACCACCGCTTCCCGACGAAGTCGATGTTCGTTTTGGTGACGTCGTTGGTGATGTGGGTGATGGCGAAGTGCGTCAGCGCGAGGAAGATGAGCGCCAGCCCGCTGACCCGCATGAAGAACCACGACCACGTCTCGAAGTTCTGGCGGGGCCGGCGGTCGCCGCCGGCGCGGGGGCGACCGACGCGGTCGGGTGTACGGATCGCCATCAGTTGAGGAAGAACGGCTTGACGATGATCCACGCGCCGGGGATTCCGGCTGCGAGGGTGAGGAACACCACGCCGGAGAGCAGCAGCCGCTGATTGCGCACGCCGTCGGGGAAGAAGTCGAGGAGCACGATGCGCAGGCCGTTGAGGGAGTGGAACAGCAGCGCGAAGAGCAGGCCCACCTCGAACAGACGCAGCAGGATGTTGCCGTAGAGCTCGTGCACCTCGTTGTAGGTCGCGGGCCAGCGCACGAGCGACACGTCGACGATGTGCAAAAGCAGGAAGAAGAAGACGAGGAACCCGCTGACGCGGTGCCCCACGAACGCCCACTGCCCCGACTTCCCTTTGTAGACCTTGCTGCTCGGGCTCACCCCGGCTCGCTCCTCGCCGCCTGCGGCTCCGACCCGGGCTCGCCGGCGGGGCGGCGGTACCAGCGGTCGCCCCACATCGTCGAGGAAGCGACGTAGAGCGCGAAGCAGGTGATGAGAACGGTGATCGCGCCGAGGGCGATGGCGAAGATGGTCTGCGCCGTGCTCACGGCGAGGACGTTAGCCAACGCCCGGTCGTTCAGCGCAAACCGTCAGCCGAACCATCAGCCCGAACCATCGGGCGCCGCGATCACCTCGAGGCCGCGCATGTACGGCCGGAGCGCCTCGGGCACCTCGATCGAGCCATCGGGCCGGCGGCAGGTCTCGACCAGCGCCGCCCACACGCGCGGCACGGCCAGCGCGGACCCGTTCAGCGTGTGCACGAAGCTCGTGCCGCCCCCCGACGCGGGGCGGTAGCGCACGTTGGCCCGGCGCGCCTGGTAGTCGGTGAACCACGACACCGAGGACGCCTCGAGCCACATGTCGCAACCCGGGGCGTAGACCTCGAGGTCGAACGTGCGCGCGGACGAGACCCCGAGATCGCCCGCGCACAGGTCGAGCACCCGGTACGCCAACCCGAGGGCCCGCAGCGTGCCCTCGGCGCGCGCGAGCAGCTCGGCGTGCACCTCCGCCGACTGCTCGGCGGTCGCGTACGCGAGCAGCTCCACCTTGTCGAACTCGTGGACACGCAGCACGCCGCGTGTGTCGCGGCCCGCGGAGCCCGCCTCGCGCCGGAAGCAGCTGGTGTGCGCCATGAGCCGCATGGGCAGGTCGGCCTCGTCGAGCACCTCGTCGCGGGCGAGCGACGTGAGCGGTACCTCCGCGGTCGGAATCGCCCAGAGGTCGTCGCGCTCGACGTGGTAGGCGTCGTCCGCGAACTTGGGCAAGTGCCCGGTCGACACCATCGTGTCGGTGCGCACCAGCGTGGGCGGGCGCACCTCCTCGAACGCATCCGCGTTGCGGTCGAGGGCGAGCTGGCACAGGGCGCGCACGAGCACGGCGCCCGCGCCGCGGAACATCGGGAACATCGAACCCGACAACTTCGCCCCCCGCTCGAGGTCGAGGATGCCGAGCGCGGCGCCGATGTCCCAATGGGGCACGCGTTGTTGATCGGTGTAACGGCTCGCGTCGTAACCCTCGACGCGCAGCACCACGTTGTCGGCCGGTGAGGTGCCGTCGGGGCTGCCCGCGGCGGGCAGGTTGGCCACCGTGAGCAGCAGACCGCGCAGCTCGCCGCCCAACGCGTCGGCCTCGGCCGTCAGCTTCTTCTCCTCCTCGCCCAACGCCCGGCTCTCGTGCACGGCCTGCTCGGCCCGCGCGTCGTCGCCCTCACGGCGGGCCGTGCGCACCTCGACCGACAGTCGCTTGACCTCCGCGCGCGCGCCGTCGCGCCGGCCGGCCACCTCCCGATGGAGCCGGTCGAGCTCCGCGGCGCGGTCGAGCGCCGACGTGTCGTCGCCCCGCCGGGCCAGCGCGGCCTTCATGGCGTCGAGGTCGGTGCGCAGCCGCCTGGGGTCGAGCATGCCGGGCACGGTACCTTGCGGGCGGATGCCCGCCATCGATGTTTCCGGCCTCGTCGTGCGCTACGGCGACATCACCGCTGTGGCCGACCTTTCGTTCAGCGCAGAGCCCGGCCAGGTGCTCGCGCTGCTCGGGCCGAACGGCGCGGGCAAGACCACGACCGTCGAGACGCTCGAGGGTTACCGGGCCCCGACCGCCGGTGCCGTCCGCGTGCTCGGCCTCGATCCCAGACGCGATCGCGCCACGCTCATGCCGCGGATCGGGGTCATGCTCCAGACCGGTGGCGTGTACCCGGGCATCCGCCCGGTCGAGGTGCTGCGTCTCTTCGCCGAGTTCTTCGACCGGCCCGAGGATCCCGACGAGCTGCTCGAGCGGGTCGGCCTGCGCGCGGTGGCGCGTACGCCGTGGCGACGGCTCTCGGGCGGCGAGCAGCAGCGCCTCTCGCTCGCGCTCGCGCTCATCGGGCGACCGGAGGTGGCGTTCCTCGACGAGCCCACGGCGGGGATCGACGTCGCCGGCCGCCGCGTGGTGCGTGAGGTCATCCGCGACCTGCGCGCGTCCGGCGTGTGCGTGGTGCTCACCACCCACGAGCTGGAGGACGCGGAGCGCCTGGCCGACGACGTCGTCATCATCGACCACGGCCGGCTGGTCGTGCGCGGCACACCCGCCGACCTCATGACCGCGGGCCGCGACGAGATCCACTTCGGCGCCCCACCCGGGCTCGACGTGGGCTCACTCGGTGCGCGCCTCGCGGCGCCGGTCACCGAGGTGGCGGCGGGCGAGTACCTGGTCGACGCGCCGCCTGCGCCGGCGACGGTGGCCACGCTCACCGCGTGGCTCGCGGAGAACGACCTTCCCCTCGCCGACCTGCGCGCCGGTCGCCAGAAGCTGGAGGACGTGTTCCTACGGCTCACGACCCCTTCCCCCGACTGATGCGCGCCGTTCTCGCGCAGACGCGCGTCGAGCTCACCCTCACCTTGCGGCGGGGCGAGTCGGTGCTCCTCGCGCTCGGCATCCCGGTGCTGTTGCTGGTGTTCTTCTCGACCGTCGACGTCGGCTTCATCGAGCACGGTCGCCGGGTCGACTTCGTCGCTCCGGGCGTACTCTCGCTCGCCGTCATGTCCACCGCGATGGTCGGCCTCGGGATCGCAACCGGCTTCGAGCGTCAGTACGGGGTCCTGAAACGCCTGGGCGCGACGCCGCTCGGTCGTCCCGCCCTGCTCGCGGCCAAGACGCTGGCGATCCTCGCAGTCGAGGTGCTGCAGGTCGCGGTGCTCGTCGTCGTCGCCCTCCTGCTCGGGTGGGACCCCGCCGGCTCCGCGCCGAAAGCCGGCCTCGCCATGCTGCTCGCCACCGTCGGCTTCGCGGGTGTCGGACTGCTCATGGCGGGGACGATGCGCGGCGAGCTGGTGCTGGCCGCGGCGAACGGGCTCTACCTCGTGCTCCTCCTGCTGGGGGGCATGGTGATCCCCCTCGCCAAGCTGCCGGCCGTCGCGCGCACGGTCGCCCGCCTGCTGCCCGCGGCTGCGCTCTCCGATGCGCTCCACGACGCGTTCGCCGCCGCCGGCCACGTGCCTGCGCGCGCCTGGGTGGTGCTGGTGGCCTGGGCTGTCGTCGCGCCGCTCGTCGCCGCGCTGACGTTCCGTTGGGAGTGACCGATCAGCCGAGCTGCTTGAGCTCGCGCTCCACGTCGTCCCAGTAGAGCGTCTCGGGAACCTGGGACGCTCGCTCTTTGCGTTCCTCGTCGCCGTACCATCGGAAGAAGATGACCGCGATGATCGTGTAGAGGTAGAAGCCTCCGACGAGCTTCATGATGAGGCCGGCCACCTGCTGGTCGCTCAGCGCGCTCCACCCGTACAGGCGGGGAACGGTCTCGTAGAACGAGTACAGCGGCTTCGACCCGAAGGTGAGGAACGAGGCGGGCACCGTCGGCAGGAGCGTCTGCAGGAACAGGTACAGCATCTGCATCGGGGGCCGCGCACGCGGCACCTCGGGTAGCGGGCTGACGATCACCATCCACATGAGCAGGGCCGAGAGCAGCAGCAGCGCATGGGCCACGAAGTGCAGCGGGTGGTTTCGCAACGTGGCGTTCACCCAGAAGGGCCAGTGGCTCAGCACCAGGATGGCGTTGAACTGGAAGAGGTTGGGGACCGGACGCGCCGCCTGCCGCACGACCCTCAGGAGGCGTCCGGGGAGGAGCCGGCGCGCCAGCCAGGCAGGAGTGCCCAGCAGGAGCAGCGGGGCGGCCACCAGCGTGATGAGCATGTGCTGCACCATGTGCACGCTGTAGAGGTAACCCTCGGCCAGATCGTGCACCGGCCAGTCGGAGGCCACGAAGATGGCACCGAGGCCGGCCACGAAGCAGCCGACCTGGTGCCGCGTGACCACGGGCTCCGCGTCGACAGCGTGCTCCGTGACACCGTCCGCGTCGACATCGTGCTCGTCACGCCGGCGCTGCTCGAGGCGAACGGCCATCGTCCACGCGAACGCCGCGGCCGCGATGATCGCCAGGACGTCGACGTGCGCGTGCCAGGGCGGGAACCGGTCGGTGCGGAGCGCGGTAGCGATCACGCCACGGTCACGGACACGCGGGTCGACGCCACGGCTAGTCCATGACGTGCAGGCTGGTGAGGAGGATGAGGTACACGGCCGCGGCCAAGGCCAGGCCGGTGACGAACAGACGGCGGAAGATCACGCTGTCGAAGCGCAGGTGCATGAACCACAGGGCGACCAGGGTGAACTTGGTGAAGGCCATCGCGCAGAGCAGCCCGATCATCAGCGGGTTGGGGAGCGACTTGATGTAGTAGACGCCCACCTCACCCGCGGTGATCGCGGCCAGCACCATCGCGACGGCGACGTACTGCTGGTCGGTCGGATGATCGTGGCGGTGGTCACGTTGCTCGTGTGTGTCGGTGGCCGTCATCCGCGCAGGCTCTCCTAGCTGGGGATCAGGTAGATGAGGGTGAAGATCACGATCCAGACCACGTCGACGAAGTGCCAGTAGAGGCCGACCAGCTCGACAGTCTCGGCCCGTTCCTTCGGCAGGCGCCCGCGAGCCGACAGCCCGAACAGCGACAGCAGCATGAGCACGCCGACGGTGACGTGCGCACCGTGGAATCCGGTGAGCACGAAGAAGCTCGAGCCGAACAGATTGGTCTGGAGCTTCAGGCCTTCGCTGTAGAACTTGGTGAACTCGTACACCTGTCCGCCGACGAACACCGACCCGAGCAGCGCGGTCGTCAGCAGCCACGTCCGTGCCCGGTGGTGGTCGTCGCGCTGGATCGCCGCCAGCGCCAGGACCATGGTGAGCGAGCTCATGAGGAGCACGAACGAGCTCACCGACGTGTAGGGGATGTCGTAGACGTCCTTGGGCGTCGGCGTGCCCGGGAGGCTGCGGCCCCGGTACAGCAGATAGGTGGAGATCAGCGCGCCGAAGAGGAGGCACTCCGAGCCGAGAAAGGCCCACATCGCCACCTTCGCGTTGCTGAGCCCGGTGGAGGTCTCATGGGCCTCGTCGCCGTGGCCCGCGGAGGGGCCGGTGGTCACAGGTGTGGTGGTGACCGACGCCATCAGCCGCCCCCCTGCGCGAGGGCAGGCACGGGCTGCCCGTCGTCGCCCGGCCCGAGCGCAGGCGGCTCGACCGCGTCGTCGTCGTCCTCGGGTGGCGCGGTCTGGGGCTCGAGGGCCCATGCGTAGATGGCGCCGATCAACCAGAACGCCCCGAGGATCGACACCGCCCAGACCCGGTAGATGAGCCCGTAGCAGATGACGGGAAACGCGAGCGAGGCGACGAGCGGCCAGTACGAGGGTGATGGCATGTGGATGTGCTTGCCTTCACCGTCGTCGAGGCTCTCGACCACCGGATAGTCGAGCTCGCGACGCACCGGCCGGCCCTCGCCGTCCTCGCCGTACTTGCGATGCCACAGCTCGTCGCGCGCCGCGACGACCGGAACGCTGGCGAAGTTGTACGAGGGCGGGGGCGACGGGATGCTCCACTCGAGCGTGCGCGCGTCCCACGGGTCGGCGCCGACGTCCTGCTCGGTGCGCCGTGTCTTCCGCACGTTGATGAGGAAGACGAGGATCGACAGGGCGATGGTCAACGAGCCGATCGTCGAGACAAAGTTCCAGAAGTCCCACCCCCGGTTGGCCGGGTAGGTGTAGATGCGCCGGGGCATGCCCTGCAGGCCGAGCACGTGCATCGGCCCGAACGTGAGGTTGAACCCGATGAGCATCAGCACGAAGTGCAGCTTGCCCAAGCGCTCGTCGAGCAACTTGTTGGTGAACTTCGGGTACCAGTAGTAGACGCCCGCGAAGAGGCCGAAGATCGAGCCCCCGAACAACACGTAATGGAAGTGGGCGACGATGTAGTAGGTGTCGGTCTGTTGGGTATCGGACGGCACGATGGCGTGGGTGACCCCGCTGAGCCCGCCGATCGTGAACATCGCGACGAAGCCGGCCGCGAACAGGAGCGGGGTGGAGATGCGTATTCGCCCACCCCACATGGTGGCGATCCAGTTGAAGATCTTCACGCCCGTCGGCACCGCGATGAACATGGTCGAGAGGCTGAAGGCCGAGACCGCGACCGGGCCCAGGCCGGTGGCGAACATGTGGTGAGCCCACACGCCCCACCCCATGAAGCCGATGGCGATGCCCGAGAACACCATCACCGAGTAGCCGAACAGCGGCTTCCGCGAGAAGACCGGGAGCACCTCGGACACGACACCCATGGCCGGCAGGATGAGGATGTAGACCTCGGGATGGCCGAAGATCCAGAACAGGTGCTGCCACAACAATGGGTCGGCGCCCGCGTTGATGTTGAAGAAGTTGGCGCCGAACAGCCGGTCGAACATGAGCAGGAACAACGCGACGGTGATGACCGGCATGGCGAAGAGCAGCAGCATCTGCGCCACCAGGCTCATCCAGACGAAGATCGGCATGCGCATCAGGCTCATGCCCGGCGCGCGCATGTTGAGGATGGTGACGATCAAGTTCACCGCGCCGCTGAGCGACGCGATGCCGAGGATCTGCAGCCCGAACACCCAGAAGTCGATGTTGTGCCCGGGGCTGTACTGCAGGGCGGTCTGCGGCGCGTAGCCGAACCAACCCCCGTTCGGGGCGCCGCCCAGGAAGAAGCTCGAGTACATGAACAGCCCGCCGACCAGGAACACCCAGTAGCCGAACGCGTTGAGCCGCGGGAATGCAACGTCGCGTGCGCCGATCATCAGCGGCACGAGATAGTTCGCGAAGCCGGCCGACAGCGGCATGACCACCAGGAAGATCATGGTGGTGCCGTGCATCGTGAACAGCTGGTTGTACTGGTCCGCGCTCACGAGAGTCTGGTTGGGCGCACCGAGCTGCAAGCGGAGCACCAGCGCCTCGATGCCGCCGATGAGGAAGAAGATGCCGGCGGTGACTCCGTAGAGGATGCCGATCTTCTTGTGGTCGACGGTCGTCATCCAACCCCAGACGCCCTTCGGGGCGCCGGAGGGTCGGCGCAGCATGCTCCGCCGGGCCGGTGTTGCCTCGGGGAGTGCGAGTGTCGGTTCGGCGACGGTTGCCATGATGGTCCCTACTTGAGCGTCTGGAGGTAGGCGATCAGCTGCGTGATCTCCTGGGGAGCCAGGTTGAGGTTCGGCATGCGAGAGCCGGGCTTCTCGCCCGGCGGGTCGCGGAGCCAGCGGCGCAAACTGTCGGTATTCATCTCGAAGATGCCGCCGGCGAAGGTCTCACGGCTGTACACGTGCGTGAGGTTGGGGCCGACCTTGCCGCGCGAGAGGCCCGTCACCGTGTGACAGCCGCTGCACCCCTTGGCCTCGAACAGGAGTCGGCCCTGACCCGCGGGTGACGCTTCGTCCGGCTTCAGCGGCTCCGGTTGCTTCTGTGCGGCGACCCAGCGCGCGAAGTCCGCGGGCCGTTCGGCGATGACCCGCAGGCGCATGTTGGCGTGGGACAGCCCACAGAACTCCGCGCACTGGCCGAGGTAGGTGCCGGGCTTGTCGGTCTCCAGGGTCAGCTTGTTGACGCGACCGGGGATGTTGTCGGTCTTGCCCGACAGCTTCGGCACCCACCAGCTGTGGATCACGTCGGCGTTCCCGAGCGTGCCGTTCTCGACGATGCGTATCGACCGGCCCGTGGGGATGTGCAGCTCGTTGGCGGTGGTGAACTTCGTGTCGGCGTCGGTGTAACGGTACTCCCACCAGAACTGGTGTCCGACGATCGTGACGTTGAGGGGATGGTCCTTCGGCACGCGGGCCAGCTTGAAGATCGTGGCGACCGAGGGGATGGCGAGCACGAGCAGGATCAGCGCGGGGGCGATGGTCCAGCTCAACTCGAGCCGGGTGTTCCCGTGCACCTGCACGGGCTCCTTCCCGTCGTCACCGTCGCGCCGTCGGAAGCGCACGATGGCGGCGATCACGAGGCCCTGGACGAGCACGAAGACGACCACAGCGACCCAGAACACGAGCTGATAGAGGCCGAGCTCCTCGTTCGCGTTGCGCCCGGCCGGGCGCAGCGTGTCCTGGGGGGCATTGCTGGCGCACCCGACCGCGAGGGCGGCGACGACCAGAAGGAGGAGCAGCACGCGCGCGCCGGAACGGCTGCCGAGGGCCTGCTTCGTCAGTCGCAAGTCGCGTGCGTCCTCATCAACGAAAACCGTGCCTGGTCCTGAGCATGAGCGCCCCCCGGAGGGTCGCCCGGAGGTCGGGCCATGAGCATTGCCGCTCACCCCCACATCGTCCAATTGGGTGGTACGGGGCATCTAGCGCCGTGCTATTGGGGGCCTCAGGCATAGATACGAGGAGCGTCCGGGCCCGAGTTGGACCACCAACATAGGCATGCAGACCCAACACGGAGCGTGAGCTGCGTAGTAGTCTAGGGGGTACCGCATCACGACGGTGTCACCTCGACACCACCGACCTGCCGGGAAGTACTCGGCAAGGTGGTCAGCACCGATGCGGCGGCAGGATCATCCATGGCAACACTTGACGCCGCCGGCCGGAGTCGGCGGTCCCGCCAAGCGGCGCACGTAGCCCACTCACGGCACTCGGGCCAGGAAATGACCGCTGCCGCTCGGGCCGCCAACCTCACCCGGTTTGAGGGCATGCTGCCCGAGGCAGAGCGACAGCGCAGGGCAGGCCACGCCCGGAAGGCGTACTACATCGCCCTGGCGTACAAGTCGGCACAGGTCCGCCGTGAGCGTGCCGCAGCCAAGGCAGCATCGTGAACAGAGCGGAACGGACCAGCCGGGCCAAGTTCCGGAAGGGCCTGCGGGCCGGCGGCTGGGGTCGGAGGCAACTCCCGGACCGACGCAGGCCGCTCTACCTTGAACTAGCCCTTTCCAGCACAACCGGTGAGTCGTGGCGTCTCGTGCAAGGTCGCACCCCCCCTGGCCTGGAACCTGGATCTCGACGAGGCCGCCGGCATGGCCAGGGATTTCATGGTGGCTTCTCAGCAGGCCCGGGCGGAGCAGGAACGCCAGGTCCGGTATGCCCTCGGGTCCGCGCCACCTTACCCACCCCGCCTCACTGGCACAGCCGGCACTCGGCGCCGGCGGGCCAACGTGTTGGCCCTGAACCGCCACGCCCTG
>VAWU01000012.1:7874-19368 GCA_005888325.1 Actinomycetota bacterium | reverse complement strand
GACGCCGACGACCCGCGCCACCATGTTGCCTACCCCGATGCCGATCGCGGTCGCGATCGCCACGAGCCCAAAGCCCAGATGAGCCCATCCCCACGCGGTGTAGTCCACGGTCACGAGGAGATCCTTCTTCGGCACCACGTAGTAACCATCCTTGAAGATGCCCACGAAGCCGGCCATGGCGTGAAATGCCCCGATGACGATCAACATCACGCTGGCGAACGTGATCCAGCCGGTCCACCCCGTAACGGGTGTCTCCACGTAGTAAGAAGCGACCGGGTCGACCGCTCGAGGCCCCGGACCCTCGTTCGTTACATCGATTCTCGCGTTCGTCATGGCCTCTCCTTCTGTCGTTCTGTCAAACAATGAGGCGCAACGAGATTTCCGACATCACCCGTTGTGGGTTATTCGCCGCCCCGAACCCATCTCGACCCCTGACACCAGTCCTGAGGCTCTTCGACCGCATGGAACGCGGGCTCGTGACCGCGACCCAAAACGGCCATGCGAGCACGAGCTCATGGCTCAGCTGGGCGGCATACCGGCGGCAGCCCTTCCAGTGCCCGCCCGGCCTACGCGGTTCGCCATCTACAGTCGGAAAGCTCCGACGATCGGCTTCGGTGAATAGCCCGGCAATGATGATCGCCTCGCGAAGGAGCATGGCGCACCCCTCGTCGGAGCCAACGACTTGGTTCCACACGGCGTCGAACCGGCTCGCCAGTTCTGGTGTTGCGTCGAAGATGTCGACGGCGCCTCGTTCGGCAATGCCGCGCTCGTCGGGCACGCCCACGCCTCCACCGCATTCTCGATCGACGCGCGAGCGACGCTTCAGGGCGCCGCTGTTGACGGATGCGTACAGCGACTGCTTGCCCTTTGGGCTGAACGGCCGGACCACCGGCACGAGCGGGTTCTCGATCGGTGGCGCAAGTCTCGCTCGCCCGGAAAAGAGCGGCATTTCGCACTGCCTCCTGTGTTCTCGCCCTCCAGGCGAACGACTTCAGGAGCAGTCGCCCGCCTGAACCTCGTCGATCAGCGTCGAAGCCGAGGTCTGCACCACTGCGGCGGCGCCTGCCACCGGCTCAATCCCATCGGACTCGACCTGCTTCAGTGCCGTCCCGAGCTTTGACAGAGAGACCCGAAGGTCTTCCACTTCATTGCCGTATCTCGACTTGGCTTCATTCATGAACGCCCTTCCATCCGCCTGCACCCGCTCCACAGCCGATCGCACCGCCGATGTTCCTTCCTGTACGACGTCAACGTCCTTCAGTGATTGAACTGAGGCTGCAAACTTGTCCTTCGAGTCGCACAGCGCTTTCGTATCGGATTGCGACTCGCTACACCCCACGCCCGCCGTTGCAATGGCAAGAGCAACGATCAAGACACTCGCTCGTCGATGCATCAGGACCCCCACCGCAACTGCTCCGGGTCCGTGACGAGAGCGGGACGATGACTCCCGCTCGCGAGCCTCCTCGCGAGCGCGCACCACGCCTCGAACACGAACCAGGCCGCCTGACATCCAAACGTCAAGGTCACGCTCCGCAAGGTCATGTCTTGATCCGGCCGCGGCCGAGCGCGTCGACCCGTCCCCACCTACCGGGAATATCCAGCAGCTCCAGCCGACCGATGCTCCTCGGCAGGGCCGGGTCGACAGCGATCTGGTCGCCGACGGGTTCGAGGCCGAGCATCGTGCGCAGGAGCAACAACGGCGTCCCTGTCGACCATGCCTGCGGACTACAGGCCGTCGGGTACTGGACCGGATGCTTCGTCAGCGTCCGGGGGTAACCGCCGAACGCCTCCGGGAGCCGGCCGTCGAAGAACTGCGCGGCGTCCAGGATCCCGGCCGCGACCTTCGCCGCCTCCGCTTTGTATCCGTACCGCCGCAAGCCCCAAGCGATGAACGAGTTGTCGAACGGCCAAATCGTTCCGACGTGATAGCCGATCGGGTTGTACCGGCCCTCGCCTTCGGCAAGTGTCCGAATGCCCCAGCCCGAGTAGAGGGCCGGGCCCACAAGGTGTCGCACAACCGACTTCGCCTTGGACTTGTCGACGATCCCGCTCCACAGCAGGTGTCCGTTGTTTGACGTCAGGGAGTCCACCTTCTGACCGTCAGCGTCCAGCGCGACGGCGAAGTAGCCGCCGTCATCGACCCAGAAGTCACGGTTGAACCGTCGCTTGAACGCCGCAGCTTCCTTCTCGAGCCGATCGGCGAACGCGCCGTCGCGCCACACCTCGCGCGCGAGCCGAGCGCCTCGCATCTTGGCGTCGTAGGAATACCCCTGAAGTTCGCAGGTGGCGCGTGGGAATCCGGGCAGCGCCCCGTTTCGGTAGGAGATCGAGTCCCAGGAGTCCTTCCAGCACTGGTTCTCGAGTCCGGTCTCCTCGTTGCGGCGCTTGTACGAGACGTAGCCGTTCCCCCTGGAGGTCGCCGTATTCGTCGATCCAGTTCAGGGCGGCGCGAGCCTCGAACTCGAGCTCGCGGACAAGGGCGCGGTCGCCGGTCCAGCGCTCGTACTCGTCCAGCAACACAACGAACAAGGCGGTCGCGTCCGACGAGCCGTAGTACGGGGAGTGTGGCCGTTCCTCGAAGGCTGTCATCTCGCCATAACGCATTTCGTGAAGGATCTTGCCGGGGTCCTCGTCGCGGAAGTCGTCCACGCGTGAACCTTGACGCTCGCCGAGCGCGCGTAGCGTCGTCGCAGCCAGTTCGGGCGCGAATGGGAGCGCCTGCAGGCTCGTGAAGATGCTGTCGCGCCCGAACAACGTCATGAACCACGGCAGACCGGCTGCGGGAAGGGCGTGGCCGGGCATCGTGCGGGTGGTGAACCGGAGGGCCGCCAAGTCGACGAGGCTTCGTCGGTAGGCCTCGGTCAACGGTTCCCAGTCGCAGTTGAGGCGCGGCGCCTCCGCGAGCCAGCTGTCCAGGTCGCGCGCCATGCTCGGCCGCGGTTCTCTGTTGCTTGACCCGTACTTGGGACGGTCGTGACGCTCGCCGGTGGCGCTCAGCGCCGTCACCACGTTCACGTCCGTCTTCCACTCGCCGTGGGGCTCGAGCGTCAGGGCAAAGGACAGGCCGCGCTCGTCGATGGCTGCCGGCTCCGTCGCCGAGATCCACGTCTCACGTACGAACGGACCCCGTTCGTACCCGAGCACGAGCCGCCCGTCTTCCACACGGTTCTTGCGAATGCCTTTCTTCTCGAGGGCGTCTTTTACCTCGAAGAGGTCGGCAAAATCGCTATCTGCGTCGAGTCTGACGGCGACATCGACCGCCTTGTCGTCATGGTTCAGGACCGTCAACTGCTCGAGGAACCCGTCGCCCACCGCTCGTTGCCGGATCACTGAGAGCTTCGCGTCCACGTAGACGGTGCCGGTCCCACGTATGAGAAAGAAGCGAGCTTCGAAGTACTGGAGGTTGTCGACCGACAACGGGCTCAAGCGTTCGTCCGCGATCTTGAGCACCCATTTCGACAGGAAGCGCGTGTCGAATGAGAACAGCCCAGTTGGGTCTGTGAGCGACGCCTCGATGTCGCCGCGGGCATCACTCACGACGAACGTGTTGCCGTCGAGGATCTGGACCAGGTCCGCGCTCACCGCGCACGCCTCGCAACGAGGTCTGCCGCGCCGTCCGCACCCTCGGGTGCCGGGAACAGCCGCTGGAAGAGCAAGACCAGACCGAGGTCACCCTCGGGGACCAGCTCGCCTCGTAGGGTTGCTGCTATTGCGTTGACCCTCCCCGACGCCATGCCGTCGAACGTCGCCTTGTCGAGACGCACGATGGCATCGGCCTTCGCGTTCTTGTGCGACACGGCGACGTCGCCCTTGTCCATCGTCACGCACCAGTGCTCCAGCCGCTCACCGTCAACGAGATCGAACTGAACGCTGCCTGATGCGCTCTTGAGCAAGGGCTCGTGGCGACGAGTCGCCAAGTCGGCAAAGAACGAGTCGGTTGGAGACTGCACGCCGCCAGTCGACCGGCCTGTCATGCCGCAGTTACCTTGGCTTTCATGCGCTGGAACTCCGCGTCATCGATCAAGCCCTGCTCCCGCATGGCCGCGAGCCTGGCCAACTGATCGACGTCGGTCGGTGTGCTCTCGACAACGTCTCGGACATACCCGCGATACATCTGGTCCCGAGCCATTGCCTCATCTGCTGCGTGCTCGCTCATCTTCCGCCCCCGGGCGATGAGATAGACGAAGACACCGAGGTACGGCATGAAGATGACGAGGATCGACCAGAGGGCCTTTCCCCAGCCCGAGAGGTCGGGGCTCCGAAAGATGTCGGCGAAAACCGTGATCACAAGCCAGATCCACAGGAAGAACAGAACGAACCAAAGCATCGACAGAAACACCTGCCCGGTACCGAACTGAGCAAGGACCATCGGACTCTCCTTCAATGTGCGCTCGGGGCCTACGCCTCCGATGGCCCACTGTCACCCGACTCGGGCACCGTCCGCATCACCCCCGCTGGGTGATGGCACGCGCACGATGCATGAGAGCTGAGGTCGTTACCCACTACCCGTCATATCGCGACGCGGACTCTCGTCTCATGGCGTCACGAAAAAGCGCTCGGCGGCGCGCCATGCGGTTGATGGTGCGGTACGTCTGTCTCGCTTGAACGCGACTCCCCGCCCGTATCGCCATTTGCAATCCTCCGGGCGTCTTCTCGCGCCCTGGTGGACCGGCGGTGGCCGACCCGTGTTCCTGGCCCTCGACCTCGTCGAGCGTCCGTACCGTCGCCTCGAGTTCGAGCGCGAGGTCCGCCAGCATGTCGGTCGAGAGAAAGCCCTCGACCAACGGAAAGGCGCCGGCGCGACGGAGGGATTGCTTGAAGTCACGGGCCCAGAGGTGCTCGATGAGAAGTACGGCGATTGCCAGGTCTGACGGAGTGTCCGTAACCAGGTCCTGGAGATGCTCACGAGTCAACCCAACTGACTCCTTGCCAGGGGGCGCGTCGGCGACAACGACACGCCCGCTGGGCTCACCCTGGAATGCGAATCCCAGGAGCGCGCCGACGAGACCTCCGAGCTCGTCGCCCTGGTAATTCAGCGCCACGAGCTGATCGGCCTCGACGTCCTGCCCGACGAACAGGAGGTCGAGCACACGGATGAGACCCTTGCCGTCCAAGCGCTCCAGCTCGGCGAGGATCTGCCCGTCATACTCCGCCTCGGGCCCGAAGCCGATCGCGAGCAGCTGTACCGGTCCGATGTCAATCATGACCATCCTCCGTGTCTGACTCGTTGCCTCAGTGTCGGAGGGTTCCGGCAGCGCTCCATCACCTTCGCGGGGTGATCGGCGGTCCCCGCGGTCGGGTCATGAAGCGGTTGGAATGAATTCAAAATCACCCCGCAGGGTGATGTCACCCCGCGGGCGCTCACGAGAGGATGCAGTTCACAAGCCGTACGGGAGAGAACGGGCATGACGGTTGAGCAAACAACCGTCGGGGGACGGGGCCTCCGCGGGTCTGGCATAGGAAGCGCTGCAATGGCGGTGGGCCGCGCCTCACCGAAGCGGAAGAGCGCCGGCACGCGGCAGCCGGGCTCGGCGCCGGCCGAGAGCTTCCTATCGCCTCCGGTCCCAGCGGTTGCCGTCCATCGTGATCGCCTGCTGTCCCTGCTCGATCTTGCGCTCGAACAACGCCTCACGATCGTCGTCGCGCCGCCCGGCTACGGCAAGACCGTGCTGCTCTCACAATGGGCATCATCGCGTCGCCGGGAGCGAGTCCGGTGGCTCACGGTTCGGCCCGATCACAACGACACCGACCGCTTCGCTCGTGCGCTTTGCGCGGCCCTCGCGCCGACGGGCCGGCTCTCCGATGCCGTGACGGCGACCGGCACCGAATGGGGTCGGATCCGAATTGGCCCTGGCTTCCTGAGAACGCTTCCGGACGGGCTCGAAGTGACCCGCCCGACCACCCTCGTGCTGGACGATTTCCACATCCTGTCGCGTCCGGCCCTGGTGGACGAGTTCGCGGCCGTCGTCGACCAGGCGCCGCGTTCCCTGCACGTCGTCCTTGCGACGAGGGCCGACCCGCCATTGAGGTATTACCGCCTTCGGGTCTCCGACGCGCTCGTGGAGATCCGGCAGGACGACCTGGCGTTCACGCGGGACGAAGGAGCCAGGCTCATCTCTCGGGTAGCCGGCAACAGCGTGAGCGCGGCCCACGTCGATGCCCTCGTGGCGCGGACGGAGGGATGGGCGGTTGGGCTCCAACTTGCTGCCCTGTCGCTTCGAGAACGGCCCGACGTCGACGACTTCGTGGCGACCTTCGCCGGGGACGATCGCCACGTCGCCGACTACCTCACGGAGCAGGTGCTCAATCGCCAGCCCGATCACGTCCGCCGCTTCATCCTGTCGACTTCCGTGTTGGACCGAATGAGCGGATCGCTCTGCGACTTCGTCACGGGCCATTCGCGCAGCCTGGCGATGCTCGAGGAGCTCCATCGCACATCGATGTTCATCACGCGGGTCGAGTCTCGGCCGAACTGGTTCCGGTACCACCAGCTGTTCCGGATGCTCCTCCGCCATCACCTCCGGCAGGAGGACCCTGCTCTCGAGTACGACCTCGTACGTCGGGCGGCCGCTTGGCATCTTCAGCGCGACGACGTGGACGCTGCGATGACGTACCTCGCAGATGCGGGAGCCTGGGACGACCTGCTTCGGGAAGCGTCAACACACAGCGCCAGCACGTTTGCCCTAGGCGACGGACGTCGTGTTGCGAGCTGGATCGAGCGCGTGCCGCCGTCCGTGCGACGGGAACGTGGACGCGCGCTGTTGCTCGAGGCTGCAGCGTTGATCTTTGGAGGCGCGCCGACTGGCGTGGCTGAGGCGCTCGATGCGGTCGACAATGTCGTGGCAGCCTCGTCCGCTGACGGCATCGTCGCGGATCTCCTGCGCTCGTATTGGGCGGTGATCGGATATAACGCGTCGGAGGCCATCGATGCAGCCGATCGGGTCCTGAGCGGCCTTGCGTCGGTCGACGATGCGGACCTTCCCGACGTCCTCGGCCTCACGGGGGGCCGCATCGACGTGAGCTCCGCAGCGTTCGTCTCGCGCGGTATCGCGTACATGTACCAAGGCCGGCTCTCCGCGGCCCGGTGCGCCCTGGAGGGCGTGCCCGATGACGCCCACGGCGTCTGGCGGGCCATTGCGATGAGCTCGCTCGCCCTCGTCGAGGCGTGGTCAGGGAACCTCACGACGGGCGAGCAGCTGGCTCTCCGAGCCGTTTCGTTCGCTGAGCACGTTGGCCTCGGAGACTCACCGATCACCAACGCTCGGCACGCGTTCGCTCTCGTCGCGCTCCAACGAGGCGATCTGGGTCGCGCCGGCTCGCTTCTCGACGACCTCGAGGCGCGACCGGGCGGGAGCCCGCACCGTGCCGTCGCCGCGTGGATCGCGACCGAGCGGGCACATCTCGCACTCGCAGCCAGCGAGCCGGCCGCCGGTCTTGCCATCCTCACCCGCCAACGTGCCGGTGAGAACGCGGCGATTCCCTGCACGATCCTCGCCCGCCGGTCCGCGATCGAAGCGTTGCTCCACATCACACTCGGCGAGCTCGACAGTGCAGAAGCTGTGCTCGACGCGGCGCCAGAAGGCAACGACTCCGACGTCATGGCCGCGCGGACCCAGCTGGCGGTCGAACGCCGTGATCTCGCGACGGCACGGGCCCTTCTCGCCGGATGGTCTGAGGACCGCGGGCCACGTGCCCGCTTGGAGCGGCGATTGTGGCTCTCGATCGTAAAGCACCTCGAGGGGGACGAGGCCGGCGCGTGCGCGAACATCGCTGCGGTCGTGGCGGAAGCGGAGCCCCAGCACAACGTCGACCCGTTCATCCTGGCGGGCAGACACGCTCTCGGGCCGGCCCGGACACTGTACAAGGTGGCCCCGACGGCATTTCTGCGAACGATTGTGGACCGTCCTGTCACCGCGGGACGCGCCATACCCGTGAAGGAGTTCGTGGAACAGCTCACCGAGCGCGAGTACATCGTGTTGGCGCTCCTTCCAACTCGGCTGTCGAACACCGAGATCGCGGAACGGCTGGGTGTCTCCCTCAACACCATCAAGACACACTTGAAGCACATCTACCGGAAGTTCGACGTAGTCGGGCGACGAGACGCCGTAGATACCGCCGAGCGACTCCGTCTGCTCTAGCGCTCGCGCGATGCCTGGACGCGAGTTCTCCCGACCACGAGATCATGCCCACAAGCGAGGAGCGGTCAGCATCACGACGGTCGGGCGGCGGCCTCCTCATTCGGCCGCGACTCGTGGCACGGCTGCGCGAGGGAGTCCGGCACCCCTTGACAGTGGTAAGTGCACCGGCGGGATACGGGAAGAGCGTGCTGGTCGACCAGTGGGCGGCGGAGCACCGCGGCCAGCCCGTGGCACGGGTTGCCTTTGCTCGCGCGGATGACGGGGCGGTCGCGGCCGCAAAGCTGCTCGCGGCGCTCTCGGATCTCGGCCTCGAGCCACGCACGCTCGGCCGCGTCGATTTCGGAGAACCCGGCGGCTCGATGGGTGAGCGATTCGTCGACGACCTCGTGGACCAGCTGAAGTCGGCTGCGAATGCGACGATCTTCGCCCTCGACGCTCTCGACGCTCCGCAGGACGTCGACCTGGTCCGTGAGTTGGCCGTCCTGGTAGAGCGCATTCCGCGCAATATCCAACTCCTCGTGACGCGCCGATCCCGACCGCAGCGAATGCGCCGATTGGGCCCGCGCACCCGCGTTTTCCTCGTGGACGAGCGTGATCTGGCATTCACCACCGAAGAGGTGTGGTCGCTCGTTCGTGAAGTCTCTGGCCGCGAGCTCACCGATGAGCAGATCGAGCGACTTCTCACGCGTACCGAGGGATGGGGAGTTGGCGTTCAGCTGGCGGCAATCGGACTTCGCCGCGCCTCGGATCCGGACGTATACATCGACGCCTTTAGCGGCGAAGACCGGCACGTCGCGGCATTTCTCCTCGATCAGGTTCTGGCCGTCCAACCGCCGTTCGTCCGCCGGTTCTTGGCTCAAACCTCCGTGCTGGAGCGGGTGAGCGGCTCATTGTGCGACGCGTTGACCGGAGAGACCGGCGGATCCGCGCTGTTGAGTCGACTCGAGCTTGGCGCGGTCTTCACCCAGCGAATCTCCGACGCACCGGAGTGGTTTGTCTATCACCCGATGTTCCGCGACCTACTGCGTCGCGAGCTTCGGCTCGGTGAACCAACTGCAGAATCCCGGTTGCTCGTACAGGCCGCGGCGTGGCATGCGGAACGCGGCGATCTGGATGTAGCGGCCACGTACCTCATCGAGGCGGAAGACTGGACTCGTCTGCTCGAACTCGTTGACTCCCACGGGCAGTCGATGTTCGAGCACGGTCGCGCGCACGAGCTGAGGCGCTGGCTGGACGCGATCCCGTCGAGCGCCGACGTCAGCGACGGGCAGCTCGAGGTTCGTCGCGCCTACGTCCTCACGATGCTCGGAAATACGCCACAAGCGGGCCAGCTCTTGCACGGGCTCGAGAACCGCGAACAGTCCCGCGGTCAACAGGCCGCTGTCGAGGCACTACGGGCCACATGGAGTTTCATTGACGCGCCCATCGATGATTCCGCCGAAAGTGCACTTCGAGCTCTCGACTCCATGGACGCGGCGGAGCTTCCCGACATCTTCGGGATCACCCATCCCGAAAGCCTGATGATGATGGCTGCTGCCTCGCGCGCGCGAGCCCTCTGGTACGCCGGCGATTTCCCGAACAGTCGCCGCGCCTTTCGGGCGCTCGTGCGAATACCTGGCGTCTATGCGCCCTGGCTCACACACGTCCTGAGCGCACTCGCGCTTCTCGAGGCCTGGGCGGGCAATCTGCGCGTCGCACGAATCCATGCCTTTCGTGCGGCCGGCGTGGCGAACGACGCCGGTCTACTGCAGCACCCCGCGATCCTCGACGCGCGCATCGCGAGCGCGCACGTCTTTCGCGAGCGAGGCGATCTCCGTCGATCGGTGCGTTGGCTCGATGAAGCACATGCCATCGCCAAAAGGAGCCGTCGGCCGATCACCCAAGGGCTACACACAGTCGAGCGGGCGCTCTGGTTCCTCGCCGCGG
Source organism: Actinomycetota bacterium (assembly GCA_005888325.1). Taxonomy (NCBI): domain Bacteria; kingdom Bacillati; phylum Actinomycetota; species Actinomycetota bacterium. The sequence goes on along the minus strand of VAWU01000012.1, from coordinate 9,304 downwards.
GCCAGCCGGAGCGGGGCCTCGAAGGCATCGAACGCAATCGTCAAGCCGGCGAACCACCGCTGCCGATGCTCATCGAGTCCTACTTGCTTGCTGCCGAGATGCGGCTGTTGCTCTCGCTGCGTGCCATCGACCGGGCAGAGGCGACCCTCGAAGAGTCCAACGTGCCGCCTTTTGGAGAGCTGGCCGCGGCTGCCGTACAAGCGGCGATCCTACGCGGCGACATTGCGACAGCGCGGGCGCGGATGGATCAGTGGTACCTGGACCGAGACGCGGAGCCGCGAAACTTGCTGCAGCACGACCTCTGGGCAGCAATCGTCGACTTCGAATCCGGCAACCGGCGGGACGGCCTGAGGCGCGCATCGGCGGTCCTGAAGGCGGCTGAACCCGAAGGCCACATAAGGCTGTTCCTCGATGGGGGAGGTTCCGCCGAGCGGCTTCTGCGCACGCAACTTCACGCTGCGCCCACGCCATACGCTCGGCGCATCATGCGCTCCGCTCAGCGGTCGCCGGCGACGGCAGGCGCCGCTGTGCTCGGCCTCAGCAAACGAGAGCTGGAGGTCATCCGCTATCTGCCAACCCCATTGTCCAGCGCTGAGATTGCTGCGCACCTGTACATCTCGCTGAACACGCTCAAGACGCACCTCCGCAACATCTACGGCAAGCTCGACGTGAGGGGTCGGCGCGAAGCGATCCAGCGCGCCCAAGAGCTCGGCATCGCATAGCGAGCACTCAGCGCATGTGGCGGATCAGATATCCGAGCTCCGCCGCGTGGACATGGCGAGAGTCACGGTGCTCGAGGCGGTCAAACCAGGCCCTGACCGTCCTGGCCATTTGGTCTCTGGCGAATCGCATCTCCTCAACCACTTCCACCATGACCAAGACACTGAGGACGACCTTGAAGATGGCGTCCGTTCGAACGGAGGCCCTCCGCCTCTCGTGACCGTCGCGCATCTCTCCTTTCAGCTTCCCATCAGCTCGAGGCGTCATGGCCTAGTGATGATCTGAAGCGTCCGGCCGGGTGCGACTCACGTACTCCGGCAGGTCAGCATCTCGCCGATCGCGACATTCCCTTTCCAGCCGCGAGCCGCGCCAGGCGCGCCACGCGCACCCCGTCATCCCGATGACGGCGAGCGCGGCGCCGAAACCGGTCGCGAGCGCGGCGGACCAAAGACCCGTTACGAGAACGACCAGCCCGATCGGGATGAGCCAGGGCGCGACCCCGAGCAGCCGCCAACGAGCGAACCATCGTGGCCGGGCCGACTGCGATCCGAACGGTGCCTCGGCAACGGTCGCGGTCTCGGCGGCGCGGTCGGTCGTCAGCGCTTGTTCGATTCGCTCGAGACTGCGAAGCTCCTCACCCGTCAGCCGTACTCGATCATGGGACGGGTTCAGCCGGTCAGCCATTGCTCGTCCTTTCGGAAGAGACCGAC
>VAWU01000012.1:0-7858 GCA_005888325.1 Actinomycetota bacterium | reverse complement strand
TCGATGCCATAAGCCCATCGCCACGTCACCCGCATCGGATGATTGGCAATGGGCAAGCCAGCTCGAATTCATCACCGTGGGGTGACGCCCGCCTCCGCTTCCTCGGCCACTGTGGTCGGCATGTCCGCCCGTTTCACAGTCGTCGACCGCGGGATCGCGCAGCTCCTGCGGCTCGTGCTCGCCGACGGTTGGTCGATCGAGCACGCAGCCGCAGAGTTGCGCCGCCAAGTCGATGATCCGCGGGTATGGCAACGGATGGCGGCGCGGGTCGACCGCGCCCGCGCCGATCGCCCCTCTGCGATCGCGAACCGAGCAGCACTGACCTTGAGTGCCGCGATGAGGACGTCAGCCTGCGCCGAAACAGATCTGTCTTAGCCGCCAACCTCTGCGGTCGCCGTCCGGTGTGGCTCCGTCGCGACCACGCGACCGTCCGGTTCGGTGAAGAGGCCGACGGTGAGGATCGCCTCCCGGAGGAGAGCTGTGCATCGATGGTCGGGCCCTCTGAGGCGGTCCCAAACGACGATGAAATCGCGCATGATCTGTGGTGTTGTTTCGAAGACTCGAGCCGCGCGTGCCGAGTCTGTTATCCGCTCGCCCACCACGCGCCCCGCGGCGTTGAGCGCGCACCCGTTCCAGGTCCCGCGCTTGAGGCTCCCGTTGTTCGTGGCGGCATAGAGCGCCTGCTTTCCCTGCGAGCTCAACGCGAGGAGCACCGGCACCAAGGGGTTCTGCGCCGCTGAGCTCGTCGTCTGCCGACGAGAGAAGATCCGCATCTGTACTTCCTCCTGTCTCGCGCGCCTGTCGTGAGACTCAGCATCGATTTCGATTGCCCAGACCGGCGTCACCCGAACGGGGTGAAACCGCCTTCGACACGGCCTCGATGGCGCGAGCGCGCCGACGCCAACCGCGCCGAGCATCCGGGCGCTTGACGCCCGGAGCTCGTCGCGGTCGGCGGGGGGTCTCGCGTCTACAGGCAACCTGCCGCGGAAGATCAGGCAGTAGCGAACACGTCGCGAAGGCGCTCTTCCTGCTCGCTGGAGAGATTGCTGTGGATGAGCTCCGCGTGGGTGGCGGCAAATGCGTCGCGCACCTTGTCGAGGACTGCGTCGCTCGTCAGGACGAAGAGGGCCGACGTACCCGGCTCGATTCGTGCTCGTAGGGAGGCGATGAAGTCGTCGTCGATCCCCACATCGGCGAGTGAACCGCCGATGGCACCGGTCAAGGCGCCCATGGCCAAGCCGAGCAGGGGAACGAAGAACAAAAGCCCGAACAGCAGTCCCCAGAAGGCGCCACCAAGGGCCCCGACACCGGCGAGGCCCTGTAGCTGGCGCGTCTTCGGGCTCTTCTTGTTGCGCGGCCAACTCACGATGGCCGCGTCCTCCACGGAGATGAGGTCTTCCTTGGCGAGATGCTCCAGCGTCGCTTCCGCGCGGTCCGCGCCGTCGGGACTGTCGAACTTCCAGACCGTCAGTGTCGCCACGTCTCCTCCCTGATTCGGCTGATGTCGTCGGCGACCATCGTCGGCCCGTCACTTACTCCGGGCGTCACTCCGCGGGGGTGAATCGCGCAATGCGACGGAGTCGAGTGGCAAGGATCATCCGCGACGGGTGAGGCCAGTTCCAGCCCGCGTCGAGAGAGTGAGACGAGGTCCCACCGGCGGGCAGAGGTGTCGACACGGCGACGATGCCGATCAGACTCGGAGGGAGCTGCCCATGACGACGCGGCGCCTGAACGACACCGGTGCCGAAACCACCACTCTCGGCGCTGAACTCGATGACGGCCACCACCAGCGCAAGGCACCCCATGAACAGCCGCGCCGCCGAAGTTGGTGGCGAAGCACCCTAGTGGTCACGCTCGTGCCGGTGTGTGGGCCCGTCGAAACTTTCTCAGCACCGATCGTTTCGTGGACCGCGTTGGCCCGTTGATCGAAGAGCCGGCCGTGCAGGACGCCCTCACGGCGCGCCTCACCGATCAGATCATGACGCTCATCGACCCGCGTGGGCTGTTCGAGGAGGTCCTACCGGAACGAGGGCAGCTCCTTGCCGTTCCCTTGACGAACGCGGTCGAGGGGTTCGTGCAGGATCGCGTGCACTCGTTCATCCGATCCGACGCGTTCGCTCGACTCTGGGTTGTCACCGTCACCGTTGCTCACGAGCAGGCGGTGGATGTGCTCAAGGGCAGGAGCGATGTGGTGAAAGCCGGCAAAGACCAGGTCCAGTTGAATCTCGTGCCCGTCGTGGATGCCGTGTTGAAGCGGCTCACCGCGGCATCACCCCAGATCTTCGGCCATGAGGTGAACCTTCCCGACATCAGCGTCGAGGACGTCCCCGACGAGGCGATCGCTCGCCTCAACCGCGCGCTGGGCGTTCAGCTCGACCGCGGGTTTGGCCAATTCACGGTCTATGACAAAGGACGCCTTGCGGCGGCACAGCAGGCCGTCAAGCTGTTCGATCGTTTTGTCGTCCCCCTCCTCGTCGTCGGCCTCGCCTTGGGAGGTTTGGCGCTGTGGCTCTCGCCCCGTCGACGGCGTACGTTGCTCCAGTTGTCAACGGGGCTGGCGATCGGCATGGTCCTCATCCGGCGTGTGTCCTTCCGTGTCCACGACGAGATCGCGTCGCTGCCGCCGACGGCGCTGGGCCGTCGCGCGACGTCGCTGACCGCGGAGCAGTTCCTCCATCCACTGACGACCTTCGCGCTGTGGGTGCTCCTCGTGGTTGCCGTCGTGGCGGCCGCGGCGGTACTGAGCGGGACGTATCCGTGGGTCGTCTCGGTGCGGCGCCGGACCGCCGCGCTCTGGACTCGTGCCGTCCCTGCGACCGGCGACATTGCCGCGGACGACACCGCGGTCGTGTGGGTTCGCGCTCATAGGGACGGCTTGCTTGCCTGCGGCGTACTCGCTGGTCTCGTCGTGCTCTGGAGCGCAAGTCTTTCGTGGGCGGGCTTGCTCCTCGTTCTGGGTCTCGTCGGCGGCTTCGAGGCAGCGGTCTACCGGGTCGGGGCGCCGACGCAGCCGTCGTGAACCGCCGCGGCGCGGGTGCCCACCAGCGAACCGCCGACCGGGCGCTCAGGACATGGACACAGGCGACGCGAAGCCGGGTGGACGGCAATCGCGCAACGGGGCGTGGCATTGACACACTCCTCGTCATTCGCTCGCGCGACCGTGCCGTGGCGGGCAATCTCCTCGCCAGCGCAATCGCCTACCGCCTCTTCTTCTGGATGCTGCCGCTCGCGCTCTTCGTCACTGCCGGGTTGGGCTTTGCGGAGGCGTCCAGCAGCGGGGAGTCGCAGCGCGTGGCCGGCGACATGGGTTTCGGCAAGTCCGTTGTCTCAGTCGTGGCCAAGGCCTCGGACCAGGCGGAACGGTCGCGTTGGCTTCTCCTCGTGTTCGCGCTCGTGGGTCTCTACACCGCCGGCGCCGCGGGTGCCAGAACGCTCGTCGCGGTGCACCGCTTCGCATGGGCCATGGGCCCCCGCGTGCCCGCGAAAGGGCCGATGCCGCCCGCAGTATTCACGGGACTGTCCTTCGCGATGATCGGGCTTACGGCAGGCGCCCAGTATCTCCGTCAGGCGGCGCCGGGCTTCGGCTTGGTCGCCACCGTAAGCATCGTGGTCGGGTATACGGCGCTGTGGCTCGCCATCTCGATCGCGCTCCCTCACGGCGGCGCACCCTGGACGCGGCTCGTGCCCGGTGCGCTGTTTCTAGGTGCAGGTGCCGAGCTGATGCACCTCGTGAGCGTGTACTACCTGTCAGGGAAGATCGAGAGCTCGAGCGAGCTCTATGGCGGACTCGGAGCGGCGGCCACTTTGCTCCTTGGCTTGTACCTCGTGGCTCGTCTGATTGTGGCCGCCGCGCTCCTGAACGCCACCTTGTGGGAACGGGCCGAATCGCGCTCGTCGAACACGCCGCGAGATTGGGTCTCGGCGGACGGCCGGCCCGCGGAGTTGGTCACGCCGAGCGGATCACTCGGTCGGGGTGAAGAACGTGGCGTGCCTCCGGACACAGCATGAAGGCACGGACGAAAGGACGCCGCGATGTCTCGATACAAGACCCTCCGCACGTGGGCATATGCATTGGTCGCGTTCGGTCTGGTGAGCGTCGTGTCGTCCACGTTGGGCGTCATCTCGTGGGCGATCGCGGTCAACGGCGTCTGGAACACGCTTGCGGTGATCATGTTCGGCGCTCCGATCGCCCTCCTCCTGGCGACGTGGCCAATCGCCCTCGGCGAGGCCTTGAGGGCGCTCGCGGACATCGGTGACGCGATGTCGTTCGAGTCACTCACGACCCCCAGTTCCGCCCCGTTGTGAGAACGGCTGGGCACCCGCCGACCGGCGGTCGACGGGGCTGACCCTGAACCAGTTCTGAGAGGTGCGCATGGTTGCCCGCGAGCATCATCTCGCCGTCATGTCGTTCTCCACCAAGGTGAGCGTGAGCGAGGCTCTCGCCCTGATCGATCGGCTCGAGCGTGCCAATTCGCTCGCGATCGTCGAGGCCGTGCTCATCGAACGTGAGGACGACGACTCGCTTCACGTTACCGGGCTGTCCAAAGCGACTGGGGACGAAAACGACCTCAACGCGTTGACGTGGCTCATGCGCGAAATGCTCGAGTCTTCACAACACTCCTCGGAAGCGGGGCGTCAGACCGCGCATCTGGCTCGTTCGGGGGTAAGTGGGAGCTTCATTGTCGAACTTCAACACGTGCTCCCCACTGCGACCGTGTGCCTGGCCCTCGTCGTGTCTGGACTAGACGTGACAGCGGCAGTTACCGCGCTTCAAGGGTTCGACGAGACGAGGCTCGTCTACGGCACGCTGCCCGTTCGTGCGCTTTCGAATATTCCGCTGTCTCACTTGCCAGCGTCAAGCCCGTGATACGCGCTTCAGGCATGCGCGGGTTTGGACGCACGACTCGATGCAACCCTCGCTTCTGGCTCGGATTCGAGGGTGCGCCGAGCGTCAGCGTTCTCGCGTCGTTCGCTCTCTGAAACACTTGGCCACGTCAGACCGAGGGTACCGATGACATCGACAAGGATGGCCGCGACCATCTCCTGCATCACGTGCTTGCGATCTGCGGGTATGACGTACCACGGCGCCCACGGAGTGGACGTAGCTGTGAGCGCGGCCTCATAGGCCTGCATGTACTCATCCCAATGCGCGCGCTCGCGGACATCGGCTGCACTGAACTTCCACTGCTTGCCGGGCTCATCGAGGCGTGCGAGAAATCGCCGCCTTTGTTCATCTCGCGAGACGTGGAGGAAGAACTTCACAATCTTCGTTCCATTTCGATCCAAGTGTCGCTCGAATGCGTTGATGTCCTCGTAGCGGTTGCCCCAGAACTCAGCGTCGCGATCGTCGGCGGGAAGGCTCTGCCGAGCGAGCCATTCAGGGTGAACGCGCAGTGCGATGACCTCTTCGTAATGCGACCGGTTGAAGATGCCTATCCGGCCACGGGCGGGGACCGCGTTCGAGATGCGCCATAGGAAGTCGTGCTCGAGCTCCTTGGTCGACGGTTGCTTGAACGAAACGACCTGCACACCTTGGGGGTTCACGCCCGACATCACGTGCTTGATGGTCGAGTCCTTTCCCGCGGCATCGATGGCCTGGAAGACAGCCAGGAGCGCGTACGTGTTGCTCGCCCACAGCAGCTCCTGGGCGTCGGCGAGCTGCTCGACGCCCCGGGCGAGGGCGGCCCTTGCGGTTGCATCCAACGTCTCCGAGGACAGCTGCTCGAACTCCGGGCCGCCCGTCCAAGCAGGGTCCCGCCCAGCGATGTCCGCCCGGGCGTCGGGCTGGACGAGCAGCTTGGTGATCAGCCGTTGTCTTGTGTCCACAACCGCTCTCCTTGGGCCAAGCCTGTGTCTCAGCTGCGCCCGCTCACCGCGTTCGACGCAGAGTGGTGCGCGGGCGGAAGATGCTGCCGAACGGCGTCGCTCAGCCAGTCGCGAGCTATCCGCTCCACCAGCAACGGGACGTACGTTTGGAAGCGCGCGTCGTCAAAACGGGAGGCAATGTCGGCGATGAGACACCGCACGACTTCCGGCGGCACATCCTCGCTGAATGCAGCAGTCAGCCGTCTCTCAACGACCGCGAGCTCCCCATCAGTTGGAGTCTCGCTCCCTGTCGCTGCCCACGTCGCGGTCATTTCGCTTCGGCCGTCGTAAGGAGCTCACGAGAGAAGAGCTCAAGGGCGGTACGAGTCTTGGTCATTTGTGATCCGGCAAGATCGACGCCGCGCCCGCCGAGAAATGCTCTCAGCTCTGCGGCTGCCTGGAACGCATCGCCGGGTGTGCACTTCGTAGACAACTCTAAAATTCGTGATCCGTCCGGATAGTTCCAAAGCTCGGCGACCAGGCGACGCTCCAGACCCCGTGGTGAGAACTTGAGCTTGAGCACGTTGATGGGGCCGAGGCAGGTGAGATCGTCGAGGCCGACACCATCTGGCCCGTGAACGGTGAAGAGTGCCCGTTGCGCCTTGGTGAACAGCCGTCGAATCGGACGCCGTCCGGCCAGCACGTCCCGTACGTCGCCTTGCTTGAGCCGAGCCTTCATCGAGGCCGAGCAGACGAACCCGCCTGGCATGGCGTCGACCTCGACGCCGAAGGCGGGCGATCGGCGCAGGGAAGGCGCCAGGTTCTCCGGAACGACTGGACGAAGCTTCACGACGGAGTCGTCTGCCTTGCGCTGTACTCGCCGCGCTCGCACGACCACGCCGTGGCGATCCAGGACGAGGTCCGGGGTGTCGAAGAAGACGACCTGTCGGACCTCGGCGTCGAGGGGATCCATTCCGAGCGCGGTCACGGCGGACCGACGGTTCTCATCGGCCACGCTGAGCTTCAGCTCGACGGTGTCCGCGCCCTTGATGAGCCGAAGGAGCTCAGTGAGTTGCTCTGGGGACAGCGTCTCTGACGACTTGTCCTGCTTGGTCACGACCCCTCGCTCTCGCCCCGTGTTGGAACGCGGTGACACCGGTGCAGCCTTCATTGACGAGAGGTGTATCACGGCACCGACGTTCGAGAATCACCCCAATCAGGTGACCCTTGGCGCAGACTGGACGCCGACGCTGACGATTGCAGCCGCTCACTGACCGCGAGCCGTGAAGGTGCACGTCGGCGCGCTCGGTCACCCCCCGTGGGTGACGACGCCGTCCAACTTCGAACCTAACGTCCTGCCGCGAAGCGCGCGGGAGGTGAACGGCATGAGCTACCTGTCCGTCGCCGATCACCGATTGGTGACGCTCGGGTGAGCGGCGGTCGTCGGGACAACCGGGGCTTGACCCGCCTCGCGAACCTGGGAACGACATGAGCGGCGACGGTGCTCAGACGCGACCGTCGCCGGGCTTGCGGAGGATGCTCGCGCCGCTCGCGCTCGCACAGTTCATCTGCAGCTTCGCCGGCTCGAACATGAACGTGATGATCAACGACATCAGCAAGGACCTCAACACGACCGTGCAGGGCGTTCAGACCGCGATCACGCTCTTCTTGCTGGTCATGGCGGCGTTGATGATCCCCGGAGGCAAGCTGACGGACCGGTGGGGCCGCAAACGGTGCTTCACCCTCGGGCTCACGCTGTACGCCATCGGCGCGCTGACGAGTGCGATCGCCCCCGGTCTCGGAGTGCTCGTTCTCGGCAACTCGATCTTGGAAGGGGTCGGGACCGCCCTCTTGATCCCGCCCGTGTACATCCTCACCACGATGCTCTTCCCCGACCTCACATCGCGTGCGCGGGCATTCGGCGTGATCAGCGGGATGGGAGGAATCGGGGCAGCCGCGGGGCCCTTGATTGGGGGACTGATCACGACGGCGATCAGCTGGCGCGCCGCGTTCGTCTTCCAAGCGCTGATCGTCGTCACAATAGCCTTGCTCG
>VAWU01000011.1 GCA_005888325.1 Actinomycetota bacterium | reverse complement strand
GCCAGTACTTCCCCAAACGCTCAGAGATCGCGCACTACACACAGGCCGACCTCGACGGGGTCGCATCAGAACTCAACGGCCGGCCTCGACAAACTCTCGGATGGAGGTCACCATCTCAATCACTCGACGAGGCGTTGCGTTGACCCCCTGAGACCGCAGGCGTTGGGGGCGGTCGGGAGTCGCCGGCACCTCGAGGCGGGCGGGTGCGAACCAGTTGCCACCAGAGGTGCCGTCGCGCGTCCGGCGTGCGGGCATGGCGACGCGCACCTTCGGGCAAGACTTGCCCGATCGTTCGTAGTACAGCCCCAGCGCCGCGGCCGCCGCCACGACGAGAAGATCGTTGCGGCTGCCGCCCAGGGCGCACGCCGTGTGGCGGGCGTCGTCCACAGAGACGACATCGAAGCGGCTGAGCATCGAGTGCGCGGGCGGCGACGGTGAGAGCGGGCCACCGGTGACGATGACCTGCCGCGACACGGAGTTCGCCAAGTCGAGTCCGCGCTGGAAGCCGCGGACGACCGTCTCGAGGGGTTGCACGTCCCGGGCAACGTCGATCCCGGCCGACCAGGACCGGACGACACGGCCCACGTCGATCGTGATGGTCCCAGGTCGGCGCGCAACCCCGGTGTCGGAGTCATCGGAAGCTCCCTCGGACCAGTTCCGGCGATTCGCGCGAGGCGTGGGCACCGGCGTTCTCCCGTCGGGGTGGTCGAGAAGACCTTCGACAAGGCCGACACCGCCGATGCCGTCAGTGAGGACGTGGTGGGCCCTCAGGTAGAGAGCAGCCCGGTCTGCTTCGAACCCGTGGACCAGCGTCACGTCCCAGGGCGATCTCTCCGGATCGAACGGCACCACCTCGAGCAGCGTGATCAGATCGAGGACCTGTCGTATGGAACCCGGCGGCGCCACCTCGGCCGACCGGACATGGTTCTCGACGTCGGGAGTGACTTCTTCGACCCAGACCGGCCGGATCCGGGAGAACGTCGGGTCGTCGGGCAACCACTGCAGCCTCGGAGCTTGTTCGACAACCGCCCTCACACGCTCGACGAGCTCCTCGTACTTGGGCGCCCGATCGAGGAGGAACAACGCGCCGACGTTCAGCCGCAGCGTCGCATCCTGACCCGCCCGCCAGATGATCGCTTCGAACGGGCTCAAACGGATGTTCATCACGTCAGAACCTTTCCCTCCCGTGCATTTTGTGCCAAGGCTTGGGGTGGTTGGCGTCACCCGTTCAGAGTGATGCGGAGGAGAGGGTCACCACTCACACTGACAGCTGTGGCTCCTCGCCGGCCCGTTCAACGCAGACCCCGGCGGTCGCGGCATACCATCTTCGAGACGCTGCGCGAAAGCACAGGCGAGTTCGTCCAGTCGGTGGCGAACGAGGTGGTCCCCGGGGTCGTCGACGCGCTTGACCTAGACGAGGTGGTTCAGCGCCTCGACATCCAGGAGATCGTCGACCGCGTCGACGTCAGCCGCTTGATCGAACGAATCGATCTGGACGTCGTGCTCGCGAAGGTCGACATCGACGCCTTGCTGGCACGAGTTGATGTCAACGCCCTTCTCGCGCAGACCGAGCTCGCTGCGGTCATCACCCGTTCCGGTGGAGCGCTCGTGGGCCAGACTCTCGACATCGTTCGCCGACAAGGCCTAGGCCTCGACGGCCTCGTCGATCGCTGGACGAACCGATTGCTTCGCAGACGTGAACGTCGACCGAGCAGCCCGCCGTTCGGGGTCAACAGCCCGGAGTTGCGAGTGCGATGAGCGCGGTCGCACCGCCCGATCCCGAGCTGAGCTTTGACGGCCAGTACGCCGGCGTTGCGACACGCAGTGTCGCCTTCGCTGTCGACTTCATCAGCATTGCCGCGACTTTTGCATTGGGTAGTGCAGTCGTCGAGCGCCTACTCCCGCTCTTCCTTGGGAGGGAAGTGCGCCTGTCCGATTCGCAGCTTGTTTCCTCCATCGCCCTGATCGTGTGGGCGTTTGCCTATTGCGCGTACCCGTTGGGGGTGACGGGCCGGACATTCGGCATGGCGATTCTGGGTCTCCGCGCCGTCAGGAATGACGGCAGCGACCTCAGCGCGGGCCGGGCCGCTGCACGAGTCATCGTCTTTCCCGTGAGCCTCCTGCTCGTCGGGCTAGGCTTCATCTTGATCGTTGCTCGCCGGGACCATCGCGCGCTGCACGACCTCATTGCCGGCACGGCGGTGGTCTACGCCTGGCAAGCGGGCGCCGGCCAGACTTGAGCTACTAGTGCGGATCGTGGCGCTCGCCCACCCGGCGCTGCGCGGCCCAAGTGACCACCCTTACGGTCGTGGCGACGAGCGCGAGGTTGAACAAGATGTTGATCGTCGTCAGAGCACGCGCGACTTGCCCCGTGGGAGTGATGTCCCCGAAACCGACGGTTCCGAGCATCACAACGGTGAAGTACAAAGCGTCGGTCTTGGTCTCGATCCCTGAGAGTTGTCCAGGAAAGTGCGAGCTCAATGCGTAGTAGCTCGAGGCGAACCCGAGGACGGCGACGACGATGAGCACGGTGATCGCCCGCACGGATGCAGCCAGCGGACGACTCGACGTCAGTATCAAGCGAGTCTGCCGAAGGCCCAGTGGGACGATACCGACGATCACGGCCGCCCCCAGACCGACTCCGACGAACCACAGCCGCCCGTCGAGTGGCAAGACGTAGTAGCAGACGACAAGGGCGCCTGCGAGCGCCGCGGTCTCGACCCAGTGTCGCATCCCGCGAGCCTCAACCAGACGATTCGCGTTCGGGTGCGATCCCGAAGACCGATAGGCGTTCATGCCGGAACCGGCGCGCTCAGGTCGCCGACGATCCGGTCCACCTGAACCAGCAGGGCCGCATACCCCAGCCACTCACTTTCCATCTCGAAGCCGTCAGGCTCGGCCTGATGCTCGAGCGCCGTGCGGGCCCGGCGGAACGCGCCCCTCATACACTGCGCCCGCCTCGCCCGGACCTTCTCGAGTGATCGAGCGACGTCGGTGCTGTCCGACACCCCCAACACTGCGTCCATCAGGGTTCGCACCGCGTCCGCCAGCGCGATCAAGAGCGAGCCCATCGCGGGCATGGCTCGATGCGTTGTACCGGCCACCCGGGCGTGGTCGTCAAGGCCGCGCGAGATGACCGACACGCCGATGGCGGTCCGTTCGAGGCGCGCCAACACGAGCTCGTAACGCCGCAAGACGTCGACATGCCCGCGATCGCGAACGTTCCACCGGGCGGCCTCGCGGCTGTTGCCGACGGCCTCGGCGGCCTCGCTGACCAGACGACTGCGCACGATACGCGCGGTCCGGCGCCATGCCTCGGTCTCCCCGACGGACCACGATTGTCGCAATCCGGAGCCCATGGCATCCAGGACACCACCGAGGCCGACCGCGAGGCGGTGCAGGGTATGCGAGGCATCGACCAACCGCGACGCCGGCAGGATGAGCGATACCGCGACGCCGATCGCGGCCCCCACGACGGTCTCGAGAGCTCGCTGCCAGCCATAGCTCGCCTGACTCGACGTCACCGTCGTGAGCACGATGAGAATGCTGACCGGCACCTGCCGTGCCGCCGAGGCTGGCAGTCGCAACACCAGTTGGGCGACGCCGAGGGACCCAGCGAGAAGCAGACCGACGCTCAGGCCGTTCAAATCGATCGCGTCTCCGATCGCCAGGGCGAGCAGCACGCCGAGCACCACGGCGATGCTTCGCTCGATGGCCGTGCGGAGGGATGCTCGCACCGACACCTGCACGACCACGAGCGCCGTCAGCGACGCGAGCACCGGTTGCGGCACCTCCGTCACGATTCGAGCGACCCCCCAGGCAACGCCTGCCGCGAACGCGGACTTGGCCACGACACCGATCTCGGTGGAAGTCGGAGGCGTCCATGAAACAGCATGAGCGACGCGCGCACGCGCTCGCCGAACCCGCTCACGCAGGCCATGAGCGGGTGGCCTCGTGACGGGAACCGTCAGCGCATCCATCCGAGAGAGGAACCTGAGAGGGTGCACTCGGTGCAAGTTCTCGACGCGTTCAGTTTCGGTCCGTCTCGCGACATGCGCTTCGCAGCGTTCCGTCCGGTAGCGCCGGTCGCATCATCCCGCGAGGGTGATGCGATCCCCAGATCGAGATGAGATCTTGGCTTCAGAACGCACGCTCGCGAGGATCGGCCGAGGTGGTCAGGCGATGGCAAGCAACGGAAACGATATGGGCCCGATCAGCTATCTCATCGTCGAGTTCCCCGGCAACAAGATGACCGGACAAGGATTCGCAGAACTGATCGATCTGGTCGATCGCGGCGTGATACGAGTTCTCGATCTACTGTTCGCGACGCGCGACCTCGATGGCTCGGTTCGAGCCATGGCGCTCGCGGACATCGATGACGACGGCGACCTCGATCTCGCGGTGTTCGAAGGAGCGTCTTCGGGCCTCCTCGACGAGAGCGACGCCGCCGACGGCGCATCCGTGATCGAGCCCGGCTCATCCGCGGCGATCTTGATCTTCGAGAACCGCTGGGCCACCCAGTTCACCCAGGCTCTGCGCCAGGGCGGCTCCGAGTTGGTGGCTGCGGGATACATCCCGCTCGACGACATCGCAGCGTCACTCGGCGCGGCCGAAGCTGCGGGCCGCTGACCGGCACGCAGAACCGGCACGACCAAGAGAGGACAAACCATGCCTGGACTTCTACGAGGGGTTGCCCGGACTGCCGTCGTCGCCGGTACGGCAACCGCGGTCTCCAACCGTGTCTCCCGTCGGCAGACGAATCGATGGGCGCAACAGGAGCAGTCCTACTACGAGCAGCCGCCGCCGCCGCCCCAGGCCGCGCCGGCGGCGACTGCCGTCGATCCGATCGCGCAGCTGAAGGAGCTGGCCGAGCTCAAGAATCAGGGCGTCCTCAGTGAAGCTGAGTTCGCGGTCCAGAAAAAGAAGATCCTCGGCTGACGCCCCTGTGGATCCCGAGTCGAAGCACTGGATCCTGACGGCCGGCAAGATCGTCGCCGGTTTCGTCTATGGCGTGGTCCTTTCGTTCCTCGTTATCCTGACCATGGCATTCTCCCTCCGGCTGCTGGGAGCGAACCCGGCCACCGACTTCACCGAGTGGATCTACCGGTCGGCGGGGCGGATCATGGAGCCCTTTCGCGGAATCTTCCCTGCGACGCAGGTCAGCGACCGCTCGGTGTTCGACGCGTCGCTGTTGTTCGGCATGATCGCCTATTCGATCGCTGCTCTCGCCGTCCACGCGCTCGTCGACTGGTTCGCTCGCAGAATCGCATCCCTGGAACGCGCGGAGACCCAGGATCGGTACCTGGCGGCAATCGAAGGTTCCCAGCGCGAGCAACGCGCAGATGACCGGGCCTCCGCGCCATCCGCGCCCCGGTCGTTCGCCCCGAGCGTCGACGCCCGCGAACGCTAGCGCCCACGTGGCGTCGCTGAACCCCCTCCTGCGTCGATACGAATCGAACGCAGGGGCGTTGCATCCAACACAGCACGCGCTTGGTCGAGGTTGTGCACCACCGGGACCACCCGATCGAAACCGACCATGCGCAGCAGCCGCTCGACCCCAGGTCGACAGGAAGACACCACGACACGCCCTCCATGCTCGCGAATGCGACGGACACCACCGATCAGCGCGCCCAGGCCGGCCGAGTCGATGAACCACGTTCCGGACAGGTCCAGCACCACTTGGTCCTCACTGAGGAGTGACGTCATCGCCTCTCGGGTTTGCGCGGCGCTGGCCGCCACGAGCTCTCCCTCGAGTCGACAGACGATCGCTCCGCTGGGCGGATCATGTGGGGGTATGTCGATCTCCGCGTTGACATATCGAGATGAGTTCATCTCGACTCAGCCTGAACCGCTTGCGTGAGCACGGCGTCACCCTCCGGGGGTGGTTCTGGCGACTAGGCCCTATCCCACCTAGGCAGCGGATGCCATCGCCGCGTCACCTGCGGCCGCCGCGGTCGGTGGCTCGGTGGCCGTGTCGATGGGCCGGCGGATGATTGCCTTACGGATCTCGGACACCGCGGGCACAAGGAGTGCGGCACCGATGCACACCAACCATTGCGGCATCTCGAGATCGGTCGTCTGGAGCAGCCGTTGGAATGGAGCGAACGAGGTGGTGAGGATGATGCTGGCGAGGGCAACGCCGATCGACACGAGGAGCGGCTTGTCAGCGAACGTGTCGAGGTTGAACAAAGACCGGCGCTCGTCCTTGGTCGCCACGGCAAAGAAGACATGCGAGAGTGCGAACGTCGTCAACCCCATGGTGCGCGCCAAGACCAGCCCGTGCGGATCGGTCGCCCACGAGATCACGGAGAGCGTGATCACCCCCATGATCAGCCCGACGACGGCCAGCCAGACGAGCAGCGGTCTCGGTAGCACCGCTTCATCCGCCGCCCTCGGCCGCCGCTGCATCAGACCTCCCGCAGCCGCCCCGTAGCCGAGGCCGATCGCGAGGAACAGGTCGGTCGTGAAGTTGAGCCAGAGCGTCTGGAGTGGGAGGAACGGTACGCCGTCGGCGATGTTGAGGATGCTCGCGCCGAGGAACGCCACGATGAAGCCCAGTAGCACCGCGATCTGGAACCGGATGTACTTCTTGAGGTTCTCGTAGAGACCGCGGCCGATCTCGACCGCCTTCACGATCGTGGAGAAGTTGTCGTCGGTGAGGATCATCACCGCCGCCTCCTTCGACACCTCGGTGCCGGTGATCCCCATCGCGATCCCGATGTCAGCCTTCTTCAGCGCGGGGGCATCGTTCACGCCGTCACCGGTCATCGCGACGATGTGGCCCGTGCGCTTGAGGATGTCGACGAGCCGGACTTTGTCCTCCGGACTGACCCGGGCGATGACGCCGATTCCGTCGATCTCGTCGAGCAACTGATCATCGGGCATGGCGGCGAACTCGGCGCCAGTGATCGCGCGCCCTTCGATGCCGAGGTGGTCGCCGATGGCCTTGGCCGTCACCGCGTGGTCGCCAGTGATCATGCGGATCTGGATCCCCGCCTGCCTGGCCGTGGCGATGGCGGCCTTGGCCTGAGGCCGGGGCGGATCGACGATGCCGACGAGGGCCAGGAGTGTGAGACCGTCGATGAGCGGCAGCAGATCTGCGTCCGGATCGAACGTGGCCGGGTCGAAGTCCTTGCGAGCGGTGGCCATCACCCGGAGGCCCTTCTCCGCGAGACGCTGGTTCTCGGCGAGGTAGCGCCTTCGGCCTTCGTCGTCCACCGGGAATGGGTCGGCGTCGGCGCCCACCGCGAAGGCAGCACGAGCGAGGAGCTGGTCGGGCGCGCCCTTGACGAAGCACCGGACGACGTCGCGACCGCGCTCGTCGGTCACCTCATGGAACGTGGCCATGAGCTTGTATTCCGCGTCGAAAGGGAGCTCGGCGACCCTCGGGTGCTGTTGCCTCGTGGCGACGACATCGATTCCCCCTTTCTCGGCCAGCACGATCAGCGCTCCCTCCGTCGGGTCACCGATCAGCTCACCATCGTTGAGGACGGCGTCTGATGCGAGCGCCATTGGCAAGAGGAACGGCTCGAGAGGCATGTCGTCGACCCCTGCAGTCCGGGTGACTCTTCCTTCGGTCGAATAGCCGGTACCGGTGATGGAGAAGCGCCGACCGACGACTGCGAGCTCGACTGCGGTCATCTGGTTCAGGGTCAACGTGCCGGTCTTGTCGGAGTTGATTGCCGAGGTGGATCCGAGGGTCTCCGTCGAGCGCAGGCGTTTCATGATGGCCCCCGCCCCGGCCAGCAGCTGCGTGCCCATCGACAAGATGGTCGTGACGACAGCGGGCAGGCCGGTGGGGATCGCCGAGATGGCGAACGCGACGGCAGCCGTGAACACCACCGTGAAGTTGTCGCCACGCGCGAGGTTGATCGCCATCGAGACGATCAGTGCCGCGCCGCCGATTACGAGAATCTGGTTCGTCAGCGTGTCGAGCTGGCGGGTCAGCGGGGTCTTCTCGTCGTGTGTGGCCTGCAGCATGCCCGAGATGTGACCGACCTCCGTCGCCATCCCCGTGGCGGTGACCACGAACTCCCCGCTGCCGCGCGTGACGCTGGTGTTCATGTAGACCATGTCGCTGCGGTCGCCAAGGGGTGTCTCCGGTGACTCGACCGGGTCGACGCCCTTCGACACCGGGAGGCTCTCGCCGGTGAGCGCCGACTCCGCGACTTCCAGCGTGGCGGCGTGCGTGATCCGGCCATCCGCCGGCACCACGTCACCTGCCTCGAGGGAGACGACGTCACCGGGGACGAGCTCCTCGGCGGGTAGCTCGGTCACCGCGCCGTCACGGCGCACCTTGGCCTTGACGATCATCATCTTCTGCAGTGCGTCGACCGCCGCCGCCGCCTTCCCTTCCTGGTGAAGGCCAATGATTGCGTTGAGCAACGTGAGGCCCAGGATCACGAGGGCGGTCCCGTACTGCTTGACGGGCCAGAGCGACAGCAGCCCCGCGACGAGCAGGACAATCTGCATGGGATCGGCGTATTGGCGAGCAAATGCGTGCCAGCGAGGCTCTTTCGGGGCTTCAGCCATTCGGTTCGCCCCGTGGCGCTCGCGCCGCGACGCTGCCTCGGCCGAAGTCAAGCCCTCGTGCTCGTCGACACCCTCCAGCTCGAGGACATCAACGACGGCGACGGTGTGCCAATCCGGCTCTTTGGGCTTCGCCTCGGTTCCCAGGCTCGATACGGAGGTTGTGGTCATCGACGTTCCTCTCGGTCAGGCTTCGACGCGTTCGTGCGTGGGGTGTCAACCCTCCGCCCTGCCGAGCGTCGCGCCGGATCGGTCGTGCTCCATCACCCATTCGGGATGATGCGCAGCCGACGTCAATCGCTCGATAGTCAGCTGAGCCGACTCGATTTCGTGCGCAGAGGTGGTCTGGATGTTCAACCTGCATGGCCGTAGCTTCGTCAAGGAGCTCGACTTCACGTCCGACGAGCTGCGCTTCCTCCTGAAGCTGGCGGCCGACCTGAAGGCGGCCAAGTACGGCGGCTACGAACGCCAATGCTTGGAAGGCAAGGAGATCGCGCTGATCTTCGAGAAGAGCTCGACCCGCACGATGACATCGTTCGAGGTCGCGGCGTACGACCAGGGCGCCCACGTGACGTACCTGGGACCCAGTGGGTCGCAGATCGGGCACAAGGAGTCGATGAAGGACACCGCTCGAGTTCTGGGCCGCACCTTTGACGGAATCGAGTACCGCGGGTTCGCACAGGAGACCGTCGAGAGCCTCGCGCTGTACTCGGGCGTGCCCGTGTGGAACGGACTGACCGACGAGTTCCACCCCACGCAGATTCTCGCGGACATGCTGACGATGACCGAGCACAGCAACAAGCACCTGACCGAGATCGCGTACTGCTTCCTCGGGGACGCCAGGAACAACATGGGCAACTCGCTCATGGTCGCCGGGTGCAAGCTCGGGATGGACGTCCGCCTCGCCGCGCCGGAACAGTTGTGGCCGGCGGACGACCTGGTGAAGACCTGCCGGCAGATCGCAGAGGAGACTGGCGCCCGCCTCACGGTGACCGTCGACGTCGACGAGGGCGTGCGCGGCGTCGACTTCCTCTACACCGACGTCTGGTTGTCGATGGGCGAGGACGCCTCGAAGTGGGGACAGCGCATCGAGGTTCTCCGCCCGTACCAGGTCAACACCGACGTCGTGCGGCGCACCGGCAATGCCGACGTCAAGTTCCTTCATTGCCTCCCCGCGTTCCACAACCGGGAGACAACGGTCGGCGAGGAGATCTTCCAGGAGTTCGGGCTCGACGGCCTCGAGGTCACTGACGACGTCTTCGAATCGCCGCGCTCCATCGTCTTCGACCAGGCCGAGAACCGTCTGCACACCATCAAGGCAGTCATGGTCGCGACGATCGGAACATGAGGAGCGTTGACGATGCGGGTCCTCGTCGCCCTCGGTGGTAACGCCCTCCTCAAGCGGGGCGAGTCAATGACGGCCGGCGCGCAGAGGAGCAACGTCTATGTCGCCGCCGAGGCGCTCGCGCCCGTTGCCGAACGACACCAGCTCGTGCTGTCACACGGGAACGGACCGCAGGTCGGGTTGCTCGCGCTCCAGGCCGCTGCGTACGAGGACGTCGAGGCCTATCCCCTCGACGTCCTCGGCGCGGAGACCGAGGGGATGATCGGATACATGATCGAGCAGGAGCTCGGGAACCTCCTGCCGGCAGACAAACCCTTCGCCACCATCCTCACGATGATCGAGGTTGACGCCGACGACCCCGCCTTTGCTGATCCCACCAAGTTCGTCGGGCCCGTGTACAGCGCCGAACAGGCAGGCGCGCTGGCTGCGGAGAACGGGTGGGTTTTCAAGCCCGATGGCGACTACCTCCGGCGGGTCGTCCCGTCACCTGCGCCGAAACGCATCTTCGAGATCCGCCCGATCCGCTGGTTGCTCGACCACGACGTCGTCGTCATCTGCGCCGGAGGCGGCGGGATCCCCACGATGTGGGTTCCGAACGAGGGCCGCGTCCTGGGTGGCGTGGAGGCCGTGATCGACAAGGACTTCGCCAGCGAGCTGCTCGCCCGCGAGGTCGGCGCCGACCTCTTTGTGATGGCGACAGACGTCGACGGTGTGTACACGGCCTGGGGTACCCCCGACCAGCGGCGGCTCGACGAAGTGACCCCAGACGAGTTGCGGGCCATGAACTTCGCGGCCGGCTCCATGGGCCCGAAGGTCGAGGCCGCCGCCCGGTTCGTCGAGGGCACGGGAAAGAGAGCTGCGATCGGAGCGCTGGAAGACATCGAAAAGATCGTCGAAGGTGCCGCGGGCACCAACGTCGTAGCCGCGTCGGCGTAGCTCGAGCAAGGAGAAGGGAGGACCACGTTGAGCGAGCTCGGCGTCCACTCGGAGGTTGGAAGGCTTCGCAAGGTCATGGTCCACCGCCCCGAGCTCAGCCTCCGACGCCTCACGCCATCGAACCACGACGATCTGCTTTTCGACGACGTCCTCTGGGTCGAGCGCGCCCAGTATGAGCACGATCAGTTCGTCGCTCGAATGCGCGAGCGCGGTGTCGAGGTCTACCTGCTCCTGGAGCTCCTGGGCGAGGCGCTCGCCGCCAGCGATGAGGCGCGCAAGCGCCTGATCGCGCTGGTCGTATCCGAGTACACCGTCGGGTGGTCGCTGGTCGACGAGATCCGCGCTGTCCTGTGGGAGATGGAGGCGGATCAGCTCGCCCAGCATCTCGTCGGTGGGCTGACGGTGGCAGAGGCGGACCTCGACCTGTCGATCATCGGTGCCGCCCTTGACGACACCTCACAGTTCATCCTGCCGCCCCTCCCCAACACGCTCTTCACCCGCGATTCGTCTTGTTGGATCTACGGCGGCGTATCGATCAACCCCATGTACTGGCCGGCGCGCCGCCGCGAGGCCTACAACGTCGGTGCGATCTACCAGGGGCACCCCATGTTTCGGGACGCCCCGTTCAACTACTGGTATCCCCCCTTGGGCGACGACGGGCGGCTGAACATCGTCGACTTCGGACTGGCGTCCCTCGAAGGTGGCGACGTGATGCCGATCGGCAACGGCACCGTGCTGATCGGGATGAGCGAGCGCTCGCAGGGCCGGATGATCGAGGAGATCGCGCACGCCCTCTTCACACACGAGGCCGCCGAACGGGTCATCGCGTGCGTGATGTCGAGGGACAGGGCCCACATGCATCTCGACACGGTGTTCACCCTGCTCGACCGGGACAAGGCCACCGCCTTTCCCAAAGTGCTCCAGGACATCCGCGCCATCAGCCTCCGGCCGGGCACGAGCGAGGGTGACTTCCACGTGACTAAGGAGCGCGACTTCCTAAGCAAGCTGACCGTCGTCGAGACCGGTGGCGACCAGTACCAGCAGGAGCGCGAGCAGTGGGACGACGGCAACAACGTCGTCGCCCTGGAGCCCGGAGTCGTCATTGCGTACGAGCGCAACACCTACACGATCTCGAAGATGCGCGCCGCGGGAGTAGAGGTGATCGAGATCGCGGGTTTCGAGCTCGGCAAGGGCCGAGGCGGCGGGCATTGTATGACCTGCCCGCTTCTGCGGGACCCGGTGTAGCAATGCTCGACTCATCTGCTTCTCGCTGGATCCTCGTCGTAGCGCTCGCGCTCGCGCTCGTCGGACTGATCGCGTACGCGCGTGGCCCGCAGGACGGCCTCCGCCGGTCGCCGGATCGGGGCCATCTCGCGGCCCTCGCACTCGTCAGCAGATCGGCCTAGACGATGAACCTGCCAATCGACGACCCCGGTCCGGCCGCGCCGCGCCCGCCGAGCCTCTCCGATGCGCTGATCCCGATGATCACGCTTGTCGTGCTGCTCAGCCTGACGATCGTTCTGTTCGGCATCGGGGCGACGGATGGCCCGCTCCAAGTGGCGCTGTTCGCGAGCGCACTCGTGGCGGGATTGATCGCGCTGAAAAACGGCCACACCAGCGCCGCGATCAGTGAGGCGGCCATCGGCGGCGTGAGCTCGGCAATGGGTGCCGTCTACATTCTGCTCGCCGTCGGCGCGTTGATCGGCACGTGGAACCTCGCGGGGACGATCCCGACCGTCGTCGCGTACGGCATTGAACTGCTCCGCCCCGCCATCTTCTACGCCGCGGTCGCGGTGATCTGCGCTGCCGTGGGCATGGTGACCGGCAGTTCGTGGACCACCGCGGGAACACTCGGAGTCGCCTTCATCGGCATGGCGCCGATCCTGGGGGTGTCCTCCACGGTCGCTGCCGGCGCCATCATCTCCGGCGCCTACATGGGTGACAAGATGTCGCCGCTCTCGGAAACCACCGTGCTCGTCCCCAGCCTGGTCGGCGGCGTGACGACCAACGAGCACATCCGCGGGATGATGTGGACCGTCGTACCCTCCTTTCTGCTGGCGCTGGCGGTCTTCACCGTCCTCGGCTTCACCACCGACACGGCCGGCTCGGCGATCGACACCAACGTCGCGCGGGACGCGCTCGATGCGGTCTTCACGATCTCGCCGCTCAATCTCTTGCCAATTGTCTTGCTGATCGTGCTCGCCGTACGACGGGTGCCACCGTTCCTCGCCATCTTCGGAACGGCGGTACTCACCGGTGCGCTCGCCTCCTTCACCCAGTCCGACGTGGTGCGAGCCTTCGTGGCCAAGCCCGGGCAGGGCAGCTTCCTGAACGGCATCGAGGCGACCTACAAGGCCATGGCCAACGGCTTCGTCTCCACCAGCGGCAACAAGACGATCGACGACCTCTTCTCTCGCGGCGGAATGGCGAGCATGCTCACAACTGTCTGGTTGATTCTCGGAGCGCTCAGCTTCGCCGCGATCATGGAACACGCCGGGCTGCTCACCCGCCTGATCTCGCCCTTGGTTGCCCGGGCGCGCTCGGCAGCACGGCTGATCATCACTGTGGCGGGGACCTGCATTGGACTCAACGTCGTCGCTGGGGATCAATACGTTGCCGACGTCCTCCCGAGTCGGGTCTTCCGGAATCAGTTCGCCGAGCACGGCCTCGCTCCGCGGATGCTGTCGCGCACGGTCGAGGACACCGGGACGGTCACGTCCGTGCTGGTGCCATGGAACAGCTGTGGCGCGTACATGACCGGAGTCTTGAACGTTTCGACGATGCAGTACGCGCCGTGGGCGCTCTTCAACATCTTCAACCCCGTCATCGCCATCGGCTACGCCCTCGCCGGGTTCAAGGTCGAACGTCTCGCCGCGGCGGACGACGCGCCATCACCGCCGGCAACCGCAACCTCTACCGCCACCGCCGTCTGACACGAGGAGAACCGCCATGGCCACCGATCTGGAGACGGCCCCCGGCGCAAAGATCCCCGAGCCGCCGCCGCCCGCTGGACACAAGCGGCGGTTCTCGCTCCCTTCCGCATACACGATCCTGTTTGCGCTGATCGTCGTCACCGCACTCGCAACCTGGATCATCCCGGCGGGCAGGTACGCGCTCGACCCGAATGGCTCACCGATGCCCGGGACCTACCACGAGGTTGATTCCAGTCCGGCGCGCATCCTCGTCGACGCTCTCAAGGCGCCGATCAACGGCCTCTACGGGATCGAAGACCCCGCCACCGGCAACGTCGACTTCTACAACAAGGGCAGCCTGTTCGGCGCCATCGACGTCGCGCTGTTCATCCTCGTCATCGGGGGGTTCATCGCAGTCACGATGAAGACGGGCGCCATCCAAGCCGGCATCGCTCGGCTTGTGAACAAGCTTCGGGGCCACGAGCGGTGGATGATCCCGATCTTGATGACGATCTTCGCGATCGGCGGCACCACGTTCGGCATGGCCGAGGAGAGCCTCGCCTTCTACGTCCTGATCATCACCGTCATGATCGCCGCCGGCTACGACGCGCTGACGGGTGCGTCCGTGATCCTGCTCGGCGCGGGTATCGGCGTGCTGGGTTCGACGATCAACCCGTTCGCGACTGGGATCGCGTCCGACTTCGCCGACGTCCCGCTCAGCGAGGGACTTGGGCTTCGCGTCGTCATAGTTGTGGTCGGCCTCGCGATCGGCATCGGATTCGTCCTCCGATACGCCGAACGCGTCCGGCGCGACCCGACCAAGTCCCTCGTCTACGCGATGAAGGCGGAGAACGATGCACACTTCAGCGCCCCGGCCGGCGACGGCGTCACTGACGTCGAGCTCACCGGCCGCCACAAGCTCGTGCTCACGGTCTTCGGCCTCGCCTTCCTCGTGATGATCTACGGCGTCATCCCGTGGGACGACATCGGCATCCACATCACCACGCTGTGGTGGTGGTTCCCCGAGATGACGGCGTCGTTTCTGCTCTTCGGAATCATCATTGGGCTCATCGGCGGGATGCGAGAGGGCGAGCTGACGAGCACGTTTGTCGACGGGGCCCGCGATCTCCTCGGCGTAGCTTTGATCATCGGCATCGCCCGCGGCATCACCGTGATCATGAACAACGGGCAGATCACCGACACGGTCTTGCACTGGGCGGAGTCCGCGCTCGGCGACGTCAGAGCGGCCCCGTTCGCCGTCGTCATGTTCCTGCTCTTCCTGCCGCTGAGCTTCCTCATCCCGTCGTCGTCGGGTCTCGCCACCGTCGCCATGCCGATCATGGCCCCCCTCGCCGACTTCGCCGGCGCCAACCGCAGCCTGGTCGTGACCGCGTATCAGAGCGCTTCAGGGCTCCTGAACCTCATCACACCGACGTCTGCCGTCGTCATGGGCGGCCTGGCGATCGCACGGGTTCCGTACGGCACGTTCCTGAAGTTCGTCTGGCCGCTGGTCGCCATCCTCGGCGTGCTCAGCCTCGTTGTGCTTGCGCTGGGCGCGGTCTGAACGCTGCTACAGCAGGAGAGCGGATCGGTCGCAAAGCGCCTTCAGTCCCGTCGTGCGATGCCCCACAAACCGCGCAGCTCCTGGACGAAGTGGGCGTCGGCCTCGCTCTCGCGCTCCAACGCGGTGAGGGCCGCGTGCACGAGCACGACGTGGAACTCGTCGGCCTCGGGTGGACGAAGGCGCGCCCGGCCGGCGCTGGCTTCGCGCTCGACGATCGTGCCGGTCCAGTAGAGCGCGTTGACGAGATACTGGACGCGCTCGGGCGGCTCATCGCTCACCCACCGGAACGGCTCGTCGCGCTCGGCGATCACCCGCCACTCGTCGAGCTGGGCGGCGAAGGCGTCGAGCGCCCCTGCGATGAGCTCGATGTCGGGCCGATCGCGCAGGCTCGCGAGGATGTCGCTCGCGTACGCGATCCACGCCCGGGCGCTCGCGCGAGACACCGGTCCGACGTCGACTTGCACGTGCTCATCGTCGCGCGCCCCGACACCCTTTCCTGCACAGTGCCGGCGCAGCCGATCGGAGCGTCAGAGCCGGGCCGCCTCGGCTTCGTACACGTCAATGACCGGCGGCCGATCCGCAAGCGCCGTGATCTCTTTGGCGAACGCCCGCGACGCCGCCACGCCGAAGTGGGTGACGAGCGCCGCCTGGTCTCTCCAATGCTCGAGGAACACCACCTTCAGGGGGTCCTCGACGTCCTGGTGGACCGAGTGGAGGAGACAGCCGGGCTCGCGGCGCGAGCGACGAACGTGCTCGAGGCTGATCGCCAGGACCGCATCGATGTTGTCCGGTCGGGCGTGCACCACGCCCGTGACGATGATCACGACGCGGCCCAACCGTAGCGGCCGAGCCCATGGCCCGCAGCATCGTTGCCATCACGCCTCATGGCTCGAACCGTCCTCTGCCCATCTGATCGCGGACGGTCACGACCTCCGGATTGGTGAGGGAGCGTCGCTGCCAGTTGGCGCCGTCGACGACCAACGTGTGGCCCGAGATGAACCGCGCGTACGGCGAGGCGAGGAACGTGGCCGCCCAACCGAGCTCTCGGAGGCGGCCGACCCGCATGGCGGGCTGGCAGCGGTCCTTCTCGTTCGTGCGGTCGAGGTTTCCCCTGATGTCCGCGGTCATGTCGTCGTGGGGGAACAGCCCGGGCACGAGCCCGTTGACCTGGATGCCGTACGGGCCCCACTCGACGGCCAGCGTCTCCACCATGTTCTTCACGCCGGCCTTCGCCGCGGCGGAGTGGGCGAAGCCGGGCCCGCCGGTCCACGCGTAGGACGCGCCGATGTTGATGATCGAGCCGGGGGTTCCGGCAGCGAGGTGGCGGCGGGCGAACTCACGCGCGCAGAAGAACGTGCCGTTGAGGGTGATGTCGACGACGCTCCGCCACGCGTTCGGGGACATGTCCTCGGCGGGCACCGGGAAGTTCGCCGCCGCGTTGTTGACCAGGACGTGGGGGAGCCCGAGCCGCTCCTCGGCCACATCGAAGGCGGCGGCGACCTGGCCGGGATCGCGGATGTCGCACTCGACGGTGACGATCCTCGTACCGAGCGGGCTGAGCGCCTCGCGGCCTGCGTCGAGGTGCTCCGCGTTGCGGCTCGCCACGACGATGTCCGCCCCGAGGCGGGCGAACTCCGTGGCGGTCGCCTTGCCGAGGCCCGTCCCGCCACCGGTGACGAGGACCCTCGTGCCCGCGAAGGTGCCCGCCGGGAGCGCGCCGGCACCGGCCGCAGGGGGTTCGGGCAGGCCGATGGGTTCAGGCATCGCGGTGGCCTCAGCTTCCGGTGTAGACGGGGTCACGGCCCTCGGCACGGGCCGCGCGTAGCTCGGCCATGTCGTCGGAGCGGTTGATGAACGTCTGGCCGATGAGCTCCTCCGCCATCGACGACCGGATCTCCGCCTCGGCCAGATGCCCGATGACCCGGCGGGCGACCTTCACCGTCACCGCGGGCGCAGCCGCGACCTTGCGGGCCATCTCCATGGCGACGGCGTCGAGGTCGTCCGCGGGAACGACTCGGGACACGACGCCGTGGGAGTACGCCTCGACGGCGTCCATGACGCGGCCGGTGAGCACCATGTCGCTCGCGACACCGTGGCCGCAGATCTGGAACAGCCGTCCGACGCCGCCGGTGTCGGGGATGACGCCGTAAGTGACCTCCGGGAGCATGAATCGGGCACCCTCGGCGGCGATCCGGATGTCACACAGCAGGGCCCGTTGGAACGACGCTCCGATCGACCAGCCCTTGCACGCGACGATGATCGGCGCGTCGAGCTCGAACACCTGTTGAATGCCGCGGTGTCCCCGGGTCATCAGCTGATGGTGCGTCAACGCGACCTGTTGGCCTCCGATGGCGGCGACATCGCGGCCGGACGAGAAGGACTTGCCCTCCGCCCGCCAGACGACCGCCCTCACGTCCGGGCGAGACGCGAGCTCGCCGAGGATCTCGAACAGCCGAAGGTCCATCTCGTCGTCGAAGGCGTTGTGCTTCTCGGGGTTGTCGTTGGTGATGACGGCGATCGGACCGTCGATCTCCAAGCGGACCTTGTCGGTCATGATCAGCTCCCTCGCAGAGGCCGCGTCGGCACGAACAGGTAGTGCCACTGCTCCGGTGGTCCATCGTCCTCGAGCACGTACATGCCTCCGCGCTCCTCGATCTCGAGCGGCGGAGGGTACCGCTCCAGCCGAGACGTCGACGGTCCACCTTCACAGCGAATGAGCATGCGCTCGCCGGGCTGCATCTCGGCCGGCTCTCCGCGTTGTGGGATCAGACCGGAGGCTCGAGCAGCACGAGCGGGATCTCCCGATCGGTCTTGGTCTGGTACCCGGCATAGTTCTTGTGATCGGCGGTCACGAGCGGCCACAACCGCGCCCGCTCCTCTGCGTTTGCGATCCGGGCCACCATCCGCCGCTTCGGCTGCCCCTTCGTGGTGACCTCGACGTTCGGGTCGTCACGCAGGTTGAGGAACCAGGCGGGATGGTGATCGTCGCCGCCGCGCGATGCGACCACGACGATCATCGACCCTTCCTGGAACGGCGATGTCAGCATCACCGAACGGGGCTGGCCGCTCTTGCGGCCGGTCGTGGTGAGCTCGATCACCGGCATCCTGCTCGCCTCCCACCCCAGGCGGCCGCCGCTGGCCTTGAGCACGCCCCGATGGATCGCGTTCATCATCTTCAACCCGAAGTCGCTCGGCACGCCCGCGACCCTAGACCCAATGCTCGTCGCGCCGGCCTGGACCGTCCTGCTCTCCTACCCTACAGGGGTATGGTATCCAGATGGCCGGATACGCGATGAACAAGGACGAGCTGTTGCGCAGCCTGCGCCGCATCGAGGGTCAGGTGCGCGGCATCGCGCAGATGATCGACGACGACCGCTACTGCATCGACGTGCTCACGCAGGTGTCGGCGGCGACAAAGGCCCTGCAACGGGTAGCCGTCGGCATGTTCGACGACCACCTGCGCCACTGCGTTGCCGAAGCCGTGGCCGCGGGCGGTGCCGAAGCCGACCGCAAGCTCGTCGAGGCGACGGCCGCGGTCGAGCGCCTCCTTCGGGCGTGAAGACGACAGAGCACGACCATGGCGGCCATGCCGGCCACGCCGGCCATGCCGACCACGCGGAGATGTTTCGTCGCAAGTTCTGGGTGAGCCTGGCCCTCACCGTCCCCACAGTCCTCTACAGCGCGATGGTCCAGGACTGGTTGAGCTACACCGCGCCGCGCTTCGCGGGGCACACGTTCGTGGCGCCGCTCTTCGGCACCCTCGTGTTCGCATGGGGCGGTCCCGTGTTCCTCCGCGCCGGGTGGGACGAGCTGCGGTCACGCGAGCCCGGGATGATGCTGCTCATCTCGATGGGCCTGCTGGTCGCGTTCGGCGCATCGGTCGCCACCGAGCTCGGATGGATCGACGTCGACCTGTGGTTCGAGCTCGCCACCCTCGTCACCATCATGCTGCTCGGCCACTGGTTGGAGATGCGAGCCATCGGCCAGGCGCAGGGCGCGCTCGCCGCGCTCGCCGAGCTCTTACCCGACGAAGCCGAGCGCGTCGCCGATTCCGGCCTGGAGACGGTCGCGCTCGACGAGCTCCGGCTGGGGGATGTCGTTCTCGTTCGGCCCGGCGGCCGCGTCCCCGCCGACGGTGTCGTCGTCGAGGGCGAAGCCGAGCTGGACGAGTCGATGATCACCGGCGAATCCCGTCCCGTTCCCAAGTGGCCCGGCGATCGCGTCGTGGCCGGCACCGTGGCGACGGCGTCCGCGATCCGTGTGCGCATCGACGCGCTCGGCGCAGACACAGCGCTCGCCGGCATCCAGCGCCTCGTCGAGGAGGCCCAAGCCTCCCGCTCACGTGCCCAAGCCCTCGCCGACCGGTTCGCGGCGCTGCTGTTCTACGTGGCCGCGGTCAGCGGCGTCGTCACCTTCACCGTCTGGAGCGCGCTCGGTCAGGTCAACCAAGCCGTGGAGCGCACCGTGACCGTGCTCGTCATCGCCTGCCCCCACGCGCTCGGCCTCGCCATCCCGCTCACCATCGCGGTGTCGACCGGCATCGCCGCGCGCGCCGGGATCCTGGTGAAGGACCGTCTCGCCCTCGAACGCATGCGCACCATCGACGCCGTGCTGTTCGACAAGACCGGCACCCTCACCACCGGCCGGCACGCTGTCACCGGGGTGATCGGCGATGGCGTGACCGAACGTGAGGTGCTCGCCCTCGCGGCGGCGGTGGAGGCTGACAGCGAGCACCCCGTTGCCCTCGCCATCGTGACCGCGGCGCGAGATCGGGGGGTCGAACCGCCGACAGCGGAAGGCTTCCGTTCGATCACGGGACGGGGCGTCGAAGCGAGCGTCGACGGTCAGCCGACCGCCGTCGGCGGTCCGGCGTTGCTGCGGGAGCGGAGTCTGACCGAAGGCGAGGCCTTCGCGGCGCGCACCACCGAGTGGCGCCAACGCGGAGCTACCGTCCTCCACGTGGTCCGCGACGGCCGCATCGTCGGGGCGCTCGCGCTCGAAGACCAGGTGCGTCCCGAGTCTCGCCAAGCCATCGACGGGCTCCACGCCCTCGACATCCGAGCCGTGATGATCACGGGCGACGCCCGCCAGGTCGCCGACGCAGTGGCCGCCGAGTTGGGTATCGACGAGGTGTTCGCCGAGGTCCTGCCCGAAGACAAGGATCGCGCGGTCGCCGACCTGCAGTCGCGAGGTCTGAAGGTGGCGATGGTCGGTGACGGCGTCAACGACGCTCCCGCCCTGGCGCGCGCCGATGTCGGCATCGCCATCGGAGCGGGTACCGACGTCGCGATCGAATCGGCCGGCGTCGTCCTCGCCTCCAGCGACCCGCGCGGCGTCCTCGGCGTGATCCGGGTCTCGCGGGCCGGCTACCGGAAGATGACGCAGAACCTGGCGTGGGGTGCCGGGTACAACCTGATCGCCATCCCCCTCGCCGCCGGGGTGCTCTCCTTCGCCGGGATCACGCTGTCGCCCGCGGTGGGCGCCATCCTCATGTCGGTGTCCACCGTCGTCGTCGCCTTCAACGCACAGCTGCTGCGTCGACTCGATCTGCGCCCCCGCCAGGAGCCTGAAGTCTCTGTCGGTCCGTCTCTTGACGACGGGGTTCGTCGCCACGAAGCCGGCGTCGGCGCTTGACCTTTCACGCAGCCCACGTACCGTTGACGAGATGTGACACCACCGACGTGGGAAGGGTGGCGGGAGGCACTCGGGGTCATCGCCTACCGGCGCCACCTGCGCAAGACGCTGGGCATCGCGCTCGTCGTGGGCACGGTGCTCTTCTGCATCAACCAGCTCGACGTGGTGCTGCGCGGCGACGCCACAACGGTCACGTGGATCAAGGGCGCGATCACCTACCTCGTGCCCTTCGTCGTGTCGAACCTCGGTGTGCTCGTCGCCAGCCGACGGCCTCCGCACACCCGGTGAGGAAAACGGGGCCCGGTCGCGTTGGTGCACGAGCGGTGGCAGGATGCCACGATGACGAGCGAGCGGTTGGAGGTTCAGCGGACCATCGCCGCGGAACCGGCGACGATCTTCCGGGTGCTGTGCGATCCGCAGGGCCATGTTGCGATCGACAGCTCCGGGATGCTGATCGACGCCACGGGCGAGCCAGTGACCGGAGTCGGCGACAGCTTCGTCGTGCACATGGATCGCGAGGCCCTGAACGACTACCCGATGGGCCGCTACGACGTGACCGTCACGATCACGACGTTCGTTCCCGATCGCGAGATCGCATGGACGATCGCCGGCGTGATCCGCCCGCCGATGGGCCACGTCTACGGCTACACGCTGGCGCCCGTCGACGGTGGCACCCTCGTCACCTCGTACTACGACTGGTCGTCCGTCCTTCCGGAATGGAAAGAGGCCGGCATCTTCCCGGTCCTGTCGGAGGGGGCACTGCGGGCCACCCTCGGGATCCTCGCCCGAACGGTGGCGCGGGGCTATCCCTCGTCGCGGCGAAGAAACGCGCTGTGAACCTCGATCGCAAGGACGGCGAGCCGGGTCACGTCCGTCGGGACCGCGCCCTCCGGTAGCGAGCCCGGGTGGTGGTGAAGGAACGTCGCGGCCGCCCGGACGGCGTCGTGCTCGTTGCGGTCACCTTGCGTGGGGAAGGTGAACTGCCAGCGCCGCGCCTGTCGAGCGATCGGGGCTTTGTCGTCGCCTTCGATCTCGAGCCCGGCGGCGGGAAAGATCCGGCAGTCATAGGTGCGGCACGTCCGCGGGCGGTGCTCGTAGATCGAACACTTGCCGTCGATCAGCATCGAGCAGTGCCCGCGTTCGTCGTAACCGAGAACGACGTGGCCGCGGGGCCGTCCGGGAGCGGGAAACAGAAGCTCCGCGGGAATGTGGGTGAGCGTGTCGCGCTCGTCCGGTGCGATGTCGATGAATTGCGACGAGGTGCAGCAGGCGGTGCAGCCGCCGCAGGGCACATCCGACCCACGCTCGCCACGGAGCGCACCCTGCATCTCGACCATCCAGTCCGAGAAGTCGCCGGCCGACAGGTCCGGCTCCTCACCCAGGTCGCGGTGCGTGTCGTCGACGTGGCTCACGTGGTCCGTTCTACCAGCCCGCCGCTGTGAGCGTCGCAATCGCGCGCACGCGGTGATAGACCGCGTCGGTGGTCACAAAGGAGCTGAGCGATCGAGTCGTCATCGTCACGGGCGCGTCGCGCGGCATCGGCAAGGGCCTCGCGATCGGCTTGGCCGCGCGCGGTGCCGCGGTGGTCTGTGCCGCCCGCACGACGGTGGAGGAGCCCGGCGCCCTGCCGGGGACGATCCACGCCACGGCGGCGGCGATCGAGGCGGCGGGCGGTCGTGCGCTCGCGGTGCGCTGCGACATCGGCGTACCCGACGACATCGAGCGTCTCGTCGCGACCGCCGTCGACAGTTACGGCCGGATCGATGTCCTGATCAATAACGCCATGGCACCGACGCGCAGTACCTTCGCAGACTCGACGGTCGACCAGTGGGACGAGTCGATGCGAGTCAACGTGCGCAGCCTGTTTCTCATGTGCCGGGCTGTCGCGCCGCACATGGAAAGGAATGGCGGTGGCAGCATCGTCAATGTCTCGTCGGGCGGCGCCAGCCACGAATCGACGCCATTCATGCCGCCGGGCTACGTCATGTACGCGGTCGCCAAGGCCGCGATGGAGCGGTTCTCGAGCGCCGTCGCACCCGAGCTGCGCGACCTCGGCATCGCCATCAACGCCCTCCGGCCCGGCGCGGTCAGCGAGGACCACGATTGGACCGGGTGGACCACCCCCGATGCGGTGGTGCCGGCGGTCGCCTTCCTCGCTCAGCAGATCGGAACCGACTTCACCGGAAGGATCGTGGAGTCCACCCAGTTCGGAACCACGTGGCCATGATCCGCCCGCCGACTCCGATGCATCACGCGCCGGCCAGCGCGCGGCTGGAGCGTCGGCGCACCAGCGCGACGCAGACGACGACCGGCGCGACGACGGCGACAGCCGTCCATCCGATGCGTCCGAGGGTGTCGGCAAGCGCCGTCGCCGACGATCCGGCAGCTGCGCCGAGGGTGACGAGCAGACCTGCCCACGCCGCTGACCCGAGGACGCTCCCGACGACGAACCGTCGACGCGGCAGGCCGAGCGCTCCGGCCAGCGCCGGTAGCAGCGGGCGCACGACCCCGACGAACTTGCCCGCGAACACGCCACCGCCACCCGCCCTGGCCAGCGCGGCTTCGGCTGCAGCCCATCGCCGCTCTCCGATCCACCGGCCCACCCGGCCCGAGCGAACGCGCCCGCCGGACCGACGCCCGATCGTGTAGCCGATGAGATCGCCCCCGACGGAGCACGTCGAAGCAACGAGCCACACCAGCGCCACAGGAGCACGAGCTCGCCCGGGAGGACGAGGCCCGCCAGCACCGCGCCTTCGAGGAGGGCGGCCACACCGACCACCAACAGGATCAGTGGGGCCGGTAGGTCGGCGAGGCGGTCGATTGCACCGGCGAGCACGAACCTTCTTCGCTCACCATCCCACCTCCGGATGCCCCCGCGAAGTGACCCGCCTCAGACGTCGACGAAGCGTGCGGGAACCGCCTGGTCGCCGTCAGCGGTGACCGTTTGCCGGATGCCGCGGCGGGCCCGATCGGCGCCGCGCCGGAGGAGGCCGACCACGACCGACGTCGGGAGCTCTCCGCTGAGGCGGATCTCGACCTCGTACAGCGACGTCGCCGCCTCGCGCCTCTGTCCCGCGGACTCGACGGTCGCCAGCGCGCACTGAGCCTGCTCGAGCCGCCGGTCGAAGTCACGGAGCGCGACGCCAACGGTGCCGGTGCCGGCCGTGAGCGGGCGCGAGGGCGAATAGGCCATCACAAGGCGCCCACGTACGTCGCCCCTGATGGGCGGCTCAGATCGCAGAGCCGGCGGGTGACGTTCACGGCGTGATCTCCGAGCCTCTCGTAGAACCTCGCGATGAGCCCCATCTCGATGGCGACGGCATTCGACGAAGGACCGCGCGCGAGCTCTGCGGAGAGCCGAACGTGAAGGTCGTCGATCTCGTCGTCGCGGACGCGGAGCAGATCGGCCGCCGCGGGATGGCGTTCGACGTACGCGTCCGCGGCGATGCGCCACATCTCAGCTACGAGGCGACCCATCTCTTCGATCAGCCGCGGGCGCGCGGGGTGATCTCGGAGGCGAGGCCCTGACCCGCTCGCAACGCGATGTGCTCCACCAGATCGCCGCTGCGCTCGAGCTCCGGCACGATCCGAAGGATCGAGACCAAGCGCCGAAGCTCCACCTCGTCAGCCGGCAGACTCATCGCCAGCTCTTGCTCGACGAGGTCTTCGGTGGAGGACTGGAGGCGGTCGATCGACTGATCCCCCGCCACCAGGGCCCGTGCCGCTTCGGTATCTCCTGCCAGGAACGCAGCGGTCGCGGCCGCGACACCCTCGCTGACCATCGCGAACAGGTGGGTCACCTGCTGATCGATCTTCTCGAAGTTGACCGTTGGCACGATCACGTCCTCTCTGCGTCCCGCTGGGCCCGCGCCCCTCCGCGCCGAACCTACGGTGGGTCGGCTGTGGCTATCCAGTGGTCAAGCTGTGGATTTCGAGCCGTGGAGGGAGCGCGCGCCGGCTCCACGTCCACGTGCTGACGGCATGGTGAACGCCGGGTGTCGCCGGCCGGTCTCACCGGGGCCAGGTCGCCTCGCCCGTGAGTTCGGCGCGAACGTGGCCGCTCGACCCGACGAGGAGGACCGATGGATGACCGACGGGCAAGAGAGTTGCTGGACGCCGAGCGAGCGAAGCTCCAGCGGCTGCTTCACGAAAGCGACGACGCGGCGAGGGCTGACCGCGCGGCCGTCGACGAACCGAGCGGCTTCAACGACCCGGCAGAACCGCTCACGAGCGAGGGGGTCGACGACGCCATCGCCGCGGGGGTTCGCGACCGGCTGGCGGCGCTCGATCGGGCCGAACAGCGACTCGCAACGGGCACGTACGGTCGGTCGATCCGCAGCGGACGACCGATCCCTGACGAGCGGCTCGAAGCCGACCCCGGGGCGGAGCTCACGGTCGACGAGGCCGACGAGAGCTGAACGCCACAACGAGGACTCGGGCGCGCGGCCCAAGTCAGCGCCGGACGAGGAGGCGGCGCGACGCCAACACCGTCCAACCGGTACCGTCGTCGTGTGTGCTTCTCCGCCGAGGCCGATCTCCTGGGCGGCATCCTGGTGGGCACGATCGGGTTCGACGTGGTCCGGCATGTGCATCGGCGGCGCGACCACCTCGCGTTGGCCTCGCTTCCACTGCTCCTGGCCGCCCACCAACTCGACGAAGCGTTCGTGTGGTGGGGCTTGCAGGGGCACGTCGGCTCGGAAGTCGCCCCGCATCGCCACGTGGGTCTACCTGCTGTTCGCGTTCGTCGTGCTTCCGATCTACGTGCCGATGGCTGTCCTGGCACTCGAACCACCCGGTCGCCGCCGGGTGACGATCATCCCCTTCGTCGGATTGGGTGTGGTGGTCTCGGGCGTGTTGCTCGCCGCCATGGTGCGCGGCCCCGTGACGGCTGAGCTCGCGCACTATCACCTGAGCTACGGCACCGGGCTCGACTCAGGAACGCTCATCGTCGCGGCCTACGTGGTGGCGACGTGCGGGTCGCTCCTGTTCTCCGGGTATCGCCAGGTCGCCATCTTCGGAGTCGTCAACCTGATCGCCGTTGCCGTGCTGGCGCGTCTCACCATCGACGGTTTCGCGTCACTCTGGTGCGCGTGGGCCGCGATAACCAGCGGCGCCATCGCCGCACACCTTCGGTTCGGCGGCGCTCACCGGTCGGTGGTTCGCGCCCTGACGTGAGGCCCGGCGGCAGATCGCAGTCCGTCGCCGGTCGCGGGCCGAGGGTCATTCGTGACAGGCGCGGTGAGCCGCGTACCCGAGGGCGGTCGCCCCGAAGCCGATCTCGGCCGTCAGGTAAGCCCAGAACGCCCAGTCGGTTCGAGGACGGTCGACGATCAGCGAGGCCAGCCGGGCTCCGGCGGCGCCGAGCCAGGTGACTCCGACGGCGGCTTGCGCGGCGGGGTCGCCGCTGACGAGTGCCCATCCACCGAGAGCCGCGTAGGTCCCCCCCAGGCCGGCCCGTGTCTCGGCGACCCCGCGCGTGCTCGTCGCGGGGAGCTCGAGCGCTGACGCGACGCGCCTCGGCATGACCACCCCCGCGGCGCCGGACAGCATGAGCGCGGCGCTGCTGACCCGTCCGAGATCCACCTGGCGGACGCTACCCCCCGACTCCGCCTGCGAGTCGAGGGAGTGCCCAACGCCAACCAAAGGTCTGGACAAGACTGCGAAGCCGATGGCTCCGGTTCCCGAAACGAGATACACGAACGCGGACGGCGTCAGCGTCGCCTACAGCGTCGTCGGCGACGGCCCTCCGGATCTGGTCTTCGTGCCTGACTGGTTGACCAACCTCGAGCTCCTCTGGGACTCCCCGATGTCGGCTCGCTATCACGAGCGGCTTGCGTCTTTCAGCCGCTTGATCGTCTTCGACAAGCGGGGTACGGGCCTCTCTGATCCCGTCGCCCTCACCGAGCTGCCGACGTTGGAGCAGTGGATGGACGATGTTCGGGCGGTGAGCGATGCCGCCGGTTCGGAACGGCCCGCGCTCATGGGTGTCGGCGGAGCGGGAGCGATGTGCATGCTCTATGCCGCAACGTATCCCGAACGCGTCAGTGCCCTGGTCCTGGTCCAGGAGTTCCTCACCGGCGTCCGAGAGCAGGCCGTGCCGGAACGTGTCCTGCTCACTGTCCTGTTCACAGACATCGGAGATTCGACCCGGCGCGCGGTTGAGCTCGGCGATCGGGCGTGGCGGAACACATTGGAGCGCCACCACACCGTGGTGCGCCAGCAGCTCGAGCGGTTCCGGGGTCGCGAAGTGGATACGGCAGGTGATGGCTTCTTCGCCACCTTCGACGGCCCGGCGCGCGGGATCCGGTGTGCTCGTGCCATCGTCGACGTAGTGCAACGACTGGGTATCGGCGTGCGAAATGGGCTCCACACCGGCGAGTGCGAGCTCATCGGCGACAAGATCGTGGAGCACATCACCTCAAAGGTCTGTCCGAGGAGTGGCGGCTCTTCAGCGTGAGTCGCCTCTGATCGGGTTGGTCTTGGGCGACGCCGCGGCCTACCGCGTCGATGGCTCAGGTGGATGGCTGCGATGTCGCGGCGATGATCTGGTCGAGGACCGACTGGTCGGGCAGCGCAGGTGGATCGAGAGTCGGGAGCTTACGAACGAACGCGAAAGCGCGTTCAATGAGCGGGCCTTCGATCACCGGGCTGTGACAGCATGCGACGGTGGTGATGTCGAGGCTCTGCACCCGATCGACGTAGCGGCCGTACTTGCCCTCGTCGACCAGCGACAGCCACGGGCTCACCGCACCCAGGGCGAACATGGCCAGCCCCTGGTTCCAGAAGTCAGGGTCGAGGTCGCCAACCCCCATCAGCGGGTCCGGTATCGGGGTGGCGAACGTGTCGACCGCCCAATAAACGCCGGTGGTCGGATCGAACAGTCCGCGGGTGGTGGGCGAGTCGTACACGGGCGGCCGCAACGCCGCCAGCCGGCGGTCGCCGATGTCGAGGGTCTCGCCGTCCATGATCCACCGGCAGCGGCCGAGCGGGAACTCGAAACAGTTCGTGTGGCGCTCGATCATTGCCCAGTTGCACACCAGCTGGGCGTTCGGGCACGCGGTCATCACCTCGGCGAGGTTTCCGGTGTGATCGACGTCGTCGTGTGACAAGAAGACCCAGCGCACGTCGTTCGGATCGACGAGCGAGAACACGTCCTTCAACCACTGCTCGCGGTTGGCGGGCGTACCCGTGTCCACGATCATCGGCTCGGCACCGAGGATCAGCATGGAGTTCAGATACACGAACAGCGGCTGCCCGAGGGCGGGCTGGACCTGGTGGATCACCCACGTGTCGGCGGCGATCCGGGAAGGCGGGAAGCGCGTCGTCGGCGCAAGCGGTGCGAAGCTCATGCAGGTCTCCTCGTAGATGTTCGACGCACTTCGTCGATGGTCGGGGGGATCATCGCCTACTCGATGGCCGACCGCAATCGACGGCTCGCTGACCCGAGACTCGACTACGTGCTCGGGCGACGCTCACCATTGACTTGGAGCTTTCTGAGCCCGACCGCGGGCAGCACTCCGACGAGTCCGTTCACTGCGCCCAGCAACCCACCACCGAGCGCGCTCGACGGATCGACGACGAGGGCGATGACGACGGCCCAGCCAACCGCGACCAACGGGATGGCCCACCAACGGACCCACAGCCCGAGCACGAGGCCGGCGAGGATGGCCGTCGGGATCACGACTCGAGTCTCTCATGGGTGCGCGGGCGGCCTGCCGCCACCCACGTCGCTCGACTGGTTCGTCGTGTTCGGCACAAAGGCGTTCTCGGTCGCCCAGGTGCGCGCCGCTGCCCGCGCAGTGGTGAACTGCGCAGCTCGACGCGAGACCAGGTTTCGCAGAGAGAGCCGCCGCCGAGGCGGCGGCTAGCTTCGTCGGTGCCGCAGGCGGTTGTGGTAGCCGCAGGCCAGCCGGCCGTTGTCCTCGACGGTGGGCCCGCCCGCCGAGTACGGCTGCACGTGGTCGATCTCGCACTCGTCGGCACGACGCTCGCAGAACTCGTGGAAGCACTCCCGGTCGCGCACCTCGACCGCGCGGCGGGTGGCGCCGGTGAACAGGCGCCGGCGCACGCCGATGTTCTTGATCCGGTCGGGCCCGTCGAACACCACCCGCTCCACCCACGCCCGCTCGAGCAGGCGCAGCAGGCTCCCGGGGCTGAGCACGGTGCCATTGGCCAGCTCGCAGATGCGCCCGGCGAAGGTCTCATAGCCCACCAACACGGTGACCAAGGGCTCGGGGAGCCGGGCACCAGGGGGCGTCGCGCCGGCCCGCCGTGCCATCTCCACCATCGCGTCGGCCCGGCGCTGGGCGGGGGTGCGGGCCAGGTCCGCCGCACACACCCCCTCGCCCGCCCGGGCCCGGGCCTCGGCCCAGTCGGCTTGGAACAGATCCGCCTCGATGCGACCGAGCGCCCCCTCCGGCACCGCGCCGCCGACGGGGTCGAAGACCCCGTCGAGCACCCAGGTGCCGCCGAAGCCCTGGGACAGGTGCAGGCGGCGGGCGTCGAGCTCGGCCGAGGCGCGCTGCTCGGTGCCGTCGGGATCGGCCCGCTGGCACCAGTAGGCCAGCGCCCGGGAGAAGCGTCGGTGGCTCAAGCGCGCCGCCTGGCCCACCAGCATCGCCTCGTCGCGCCCGAAGCAGTCCGTGCTCGGTGGGGTGCGCGCCTCGGCCAGGGCGGCGACGTGGGTGGCGTCGATCTCACCCGCCAGCCAGGCCGCCTCGACGTGGGGCATGTGGCGCAGCGCCCGGCCCAGGCGCAGGCGCCGGCGGGCCGCGGGCAGCGCGCTGCGCACGCGCGTCGCCAGCCACGCCGCCGCGCTGCGGGCGCCGTCGGCCTCCCAGGTGCCACCCGCCTCGAAGGCGGCGCTCGCCCGGGTGGTGGCCGCGTGCAGCCGCTCGAGCTGGCGGTGCAGGTCCTGGATCGACTCGCGGTCGGCGAGGCGCGCCGGCTTCGCCGCACACACCGCGTCGATCGCGCCGCTGAGCTCGACCAGGACGTCCATCGCTCCTCCGCCTCGGGACCTCACACAGGACCGTCGGGCTGCACACCGACGGTCGATAGGAACGACGCCGACACTGTACCCGAACAGACGTTCGATATCAAGGAATTGTGCGCGTCGACCGCTCTCACCGGCCCGTCAGTTGCCCACACCAGATTTGAGGCAGAGTGCTGACGATCCGGAGTCGAGGAGCTCGATCTGACCATGAGACACGCGACCACAACCGATCTTGATCGGCTGGAGCCGCTGCTCGCTCAGCTCCGAAGGATGGGAGACCTGCGGGAGCGCACTCGAGGAAACTTCACCCGCAAGTCACGCGCCTTTCTCCATTTTCACGCCGACGGCGATGACCTCTTTGCCGACGTTCGCCTCGCCGACGAGTTCGAGCGACATCGAGTTACAACCGCCGCCGAACGCAAGCAGTTGCTCAACGCGATCAAACGGGCCCTGGAGCGACCCGACTGAGAAGAGGCCGCTCAGGCGCTGCCTTCGGCAACGGCCTTGATGCGCTCGAGCGTGCGGCGCATTCCGGCCTCGAGATCAGCCTTGCGGTCCTTGATGCCCATCAGCCGACGCTCGCCGAAGGAGATGTTCGGTCACGTCCGTACCGCCGTCGGCCGCCGGTTGGAACTGGTAGCGCCATTTCGTCATCTCGCGTTGGAAGATCACGAGGTTGACGACGAAGGCAACTTCACGCCCCGGTTCGGCAGCAACCACTCGCGGCTTGGTGCTCCAGCGCATGAACCCGCGTTGGTTGGTGCCCTTGAACCGTGCGCCGACTTCGGGCCCGTTGGCGCCGTCGAGCCACCGGCACCGAACCGTCTCCGGGCTCCACTCGCCCATCCGGGCGACGTCGCTGACCAACTCGTACAGCTTCTCCGGCGGCACGTTCACATGCAGACTTGCCTCACCAGTTGTCCCCTTCTTCATCGGCCCACTCTTCTCCGCGGAGAGTGCAGGCGGCAAGCCTCGGTCGCCGAGGCTCAGTCGGCCATCAGCCACTCGTCGCGGAGCAGGCCGTACATGACGCTGTCGCGCCACGCCCCCGCGCGGAAGTACAGCCCTCGCTGGACCCCCTCGCGGCGAAAACCTGCCCGTTCGAGCGCGCGCTGCTCGGCGAGGTTGTCGACCTCGGTGCCGGCTTGGCGTGGTGTTGAACAAGTAGTCGACCAGGCGCCGATGGGCGTCGGTCCCGATGCCGTGACCTCGATGCTCCGCGAACAGCGCTATCCCGATCTCGAAATTGCCGGAAGCGCTCACGGGCCGCCACGTCACCCAGCCCGCGCACCTGCCGTCCCCGAGCCCGACCGCCAGAAAGGAAGCGTCGCCGCCGATCAGCCCGTCCTCGCGCCAGCGACGTTCGATGTCCCGCGCCTTGTCCACGCGGAAGCCGAACCACTGGTGTTCGCCCGGTGCCTCCGGGTCCCACAGGAGCCGGACGAGATGATCGAGCTCGTGTTCCTCGACAGCCCGTAGCCGTACTGCGCCGCCCACCTCGCGAGTCTCGCTCACCAAGTGCCCCGTTCACCGCAACGGGCCGGCTCTGAGTGACCTATCGCAGATCGGCGAAGAGGATCTCTCGATAGCTCACATCACCGAAGCTGACACCCCGCGCGATGCCCTCTTGGCGGCGGGCTTGGGCCTCGGCAGCTGCGGCCTTCATCGCGTCCTGGTTCGCCCAGACGGTGCCCACGAGCCCATGTCCGGT
Organism: Actinomycetota bacterium; assembly: GCA_005888325.1. Lineage (NCBI taxonomy): Bacteria > Bacillati > Actinomycetota > Actinomycetota bacterium. Next base: position 300 of record VAWU01000011.1, on the reverse strand, counting down.
CTCTCGGTTGAGCATGTTCCGCACGGATTGGAATCCGGCGTTGGCCTTGATCCGAGTTCTCGTCGATCTTGGCGGGATCCATGCTGATCCGGGTGACCATCAGAGCGGACCCGGGTGTCGGCGGTTCGATCACCTCAGCCAGCAACTCCTCGAAGGTCTCGACGGTCAGTTTGGCCCCGATGATGTCGAGGCCCTCTTGTCGTGACTTGGCCAGTGCGCTCTCGCTGGCCTCCCGGTCCGCTTCTGTCTCCCAGAGCGTGAGGATGCCGAGAACACCTCCCGACCGGTCTGCACTCGCAG
>VAWU01000010.1:43997-48112 GCA_005888325.1 Actinomycetota bacterium | reverse complement strand
TGGAGCGCCTGGCTCATGCCGTGGGGGATCTGCCTGCCCGCCGGCGCCAGGCGCTCATGATGCTGTTGTTCGTCCTGATGGAAGAAGTCGCCTCACCCGAGGAAGTTCGAGCGTGGCTGGATGAGCACGACATCACCACCGACGCCGGCGTCGACGAGCTGATCAGGTGGCTTCGTCAGCTACGACGTGATCGCGCCGGCTGACACGTGGCGCCGAGGGCGGACCTCGACGCTGAACCACACGACTTTCCCGGTCGGCGTCGGTTCCGCACCCCACCGCCGGGCGAAGGACTCGACCAACACGAGCCCCCTACCCCCGAAGTCGTCGGGTCTCGGTCTGTGCAACTGGGGGAGCGTCGCTGACCCATCGGCCACCTCGACCCGAAGCACATCACCTTCGAGATCCACGCGCACCGCGCAGGCCGTCGCCGCGTGGCGAACGGCGTTGGCAACAACCTCGCTCGTCAACAGCACGGCCACCTCGTCGGGATCATCGCAATCCCAGGCTGCCAGCACGGCTCGAACAAACGTCCGGGCGCCATAGGCCGCCTCGGGCGCACGTGGAAACTCGGCAGTGGCGTGCAGGCTTCCCAGAGTGCGACCTCCGATGCAAGGGCAGCAGCACGTACCTACCTCGAGGCAGGCTCTGCGAACCCTCAGGCGGAAAACAGCTCAGCGCGTCGGCTGGTAGCGCGCAGCGTCATTCCCCCTCCGTCAGCAGCTCGAGGAGACCAGTCGTCTCGAGCACGCGGGCCACCAGGGGCTGCGGGGAGCGGACCTTGAGGCCTCCGCCTTGGGATCGAAGGGTCTCGCGCGCCTGGAGCAAGACGTGGATGCCCTGTGAGTCCAGGAACTCCAGCCCGCTCAGGTCCACGGTCACCTCGCGCTGACCCGTGGCCGCGAGCTCCTCGAGGCGCTGTGCAAGCTCGGGCGCCGTGGCCAGGTCGAGCTCACCCTTCACTACCACGGTTGTCGGATGGCCCGGGAGGACGATGATGGCGAACGGTGGACCGCTAGTGGGATCGAGTCCCATGATCGCCCTTTCTCCCTTGGCGCGTCGGTTTCAACCGCGGATCCCTCATCTGCGCTCCGTAGCTCAGAGGTGCTGCTTGTATCTCACTCAGCGTATCGGTGTGGTCGACTGCTTCGGTCGAGTCATACCGAGCCCCTCGAAGCGTGCGCTCATGAGTGACTCGAGTATCGGGCGCGTGCCTCTGATCGGGCCACTGCACTTCGCCCGATGGGCCGCTACGGTCAGCGCCTCCAGCGTGCGCACTGAGTGGTTCGACGCGCCGGAGGCGCTTGTCGATTGCACGTGGTTCGGACGGGGCACGCCTCGTTCCGGAGGGTGACCGATCGCCGTGCGGGCGCAGGTCTATCGACACGGTTTCCTTCACGGGACGTGCGTGCCGGCGGAAGAGCGTTGCGGTATCGCTGCGAGGTCTTTGGTCGCCAAGGTGATGACGGTCGTACTCGTGGGTCGGTGGTGTCCAGGGTTCGGCGCTCGCGAGCTTCGCGGCTTCAGCGGCGCCCAAACAGCAGATAGGTCGTCGTTGGTCCTTTGCTTTGACGTCGACTGTCCCTCGCTCGGAACTCGTAGCGCCCCCGGAGCAGCTCGTAGACGTTGTGTGTGACCTGGATGCAGGCGGGTAGCCCTTGTGCGTATCCGCCAGTCCCACGCTCAATCCGCACTACCCAACGAGAAGACACGGATCGGCGCGACGGCTCGTTAGCGCCTCACGACCACCTGAAGTTGATTACTCACGTCAACCACTCCTGGAGTGTCCCACGCGTCGTCGCCTGCGGCTCGCTTGGCCAGAGTTGACGACACGTCGCCGGTGAGGATGACGACCTTCTTCGTGACGTCGACGGTCAGGTCGTCGTCTTTGGTGAAGGGATTGACCCGCAATCGCTCCGCGACCGCGGCCTTGATGTCACCGTCGGTCGGTTCGCCGAGCCACGGCTGGCCGTACCAGCCGTAGTAGTAGCGGTCGTCGGGATAAGTCCAAGGGATGAAGTTCGGCGCAACCATCGAGCGTCTCCCTTCGTCGAGGCAGTGTCGACTGTTTGTCCTACCCCGTCGTCGATCCGCGACGTGGCCAAGCATCGAGGGTCTTGGAGGCCCTACGATGACCACGAGATTTGGTCCGGGGGCCTGGTATGTCACGCCGAGTGCGAGGGGCGCGGAGTCGACGGGAGGCGTGGCGTCGGTCGCGCGCTTGGTCGAGGCGGCTCGACCCAGACCTTGGGGTGCCGCAACGTACTGCGTCGGAACGTCGGCAGCATGGGGTTGCGTGGATGTGCGCGCTGGGGCTCTTTCTTTCGTTCACACTGCCGCTTGCAAGCCGCGTGCCCCCGGCCCAGGCCGCGACCACGACGAAGCTCATCGTTCCGGTTGCCGCGGACGCCAAGGTCAGATCCACGGCCCCATCGACGAGCTACGGGTCGGCGACGACGTTGAGCGTAAGTGGCGTCACGCGCACCTACGTTCTCGTCTCCATCTCGGGCCTCTTCGGACCGACCCCGACAAAGCTGCGGCTGTTCACTCAGAAGTCGAGCACCTCGGCCATCAGCGCGTACCTCACCGACTCGTCGTGGTTGGAGAGCACCCTTACCTGGGACACGGCACCCACCATCACCGGGTCGCCACGGGTGCAGGTCTTCCCTGCGAGCGCGGGCGCCTGGACGACCATCCCGCTCGGATCGCTCGACAACGGTCTCTACACGATCGCCTTGACTGGTGCGGCTGGCAGCGGCACAAGCCAGTTCTCGAGTCGGGAAGGCACGAAGCCGCCCAACCTCGTCCTTTCCCCCAACGACACCGTCCCGCCCGTGGTCGCCATCACCCAGCCCGCGATGGCGGCCGCCCTGACCGGCACGACACTGCTCACCGCCACCGCCACGGACAACGTGCGTGTCGCCACGGTGGTCTTCTACCGAGACACGACGCCGCTGGGCGTGGCCACCCTCTCGTCCACGACGTATGTCTTCAGCTGGAACACGGCCAGCGTTCCCAACGGCTGCTATGTGCTCTACGCACAGGCGTATGACTCCAGTGGCAACGTGACCAAGACCTCGGGAACGCTGGTCACGGTCAGAAACGGCGTGGTCGCCAAGCCGCCGCGCCCGACAGCCACCTTCTCCGCTCCGCTCACGAGCGGCGTCGCGCCACAGGACATCGCGTTCAGCGATCAGTCCACGGGCTCACCGACGTGTTGGCTGTGGAGCTTCGGTGACGGCACGACGGCCGTGACGCAGAACCCGCACCACATCTATGCCACACCCGGCCCCTACAGCGTGACCCTCACCGCGTACAACGCGGGAGGCAAGACCAGCCTCACTCGCGCGAACTACGTCTCCATCAGCGAGTTTCCCCGTCCTGGTCGTCGGGCCGGACCCACACGCGTACTGCTTATCGGTGACTCGTTCACAACGCAGTACTACCCGACAGGTGCAGCCGTGCTCCAAGGCCTCGGCTATGCCACCGCGACCTGGAACTATCCGGGGACGGGCCTGCTGGATGCGGGCCTTCACAACAGCAGTTGGCTCGACAACCTGATCAGCCTGTATGACCCGGACAAGGTTGTGATGGAGTTCGTCGGCAACGACTTCAACCCCTTCGATCCCGCCATCACCCTCGACAGCCCCCTCTACCTTCCGACCTGGGCCGACGCCGCCATCACCGACACGGCCAAGCTGACGGCGCGGGGAGCGACCGTCTACTGGATGCTCCTCCCCGCCATGCCGTCGTTCGTCGGCTTTCCCCCGATCGATCAGATCTACGACAACCTCCCGACGGGGGTGGTGGATTGCTACACGCCGTTCGGCGGGGCGCCACCCGACATGTCACTGCGCGTCGCCGACGGTCATCTCAACGGCCGCGGCATCGTGCTTATGGCGAACACCGTGGCCAGCACGATCACCGGCACGCCTGTCCTGCGCAAGCTGCAAGTGATCCCTGCCCTCGCCTCGGTGCCCGCGGGCGCCACCCAACAGTTCCACGCCACCGGCACCTACACCGACGGCTCCACCGCCGATCTCACGTCCAGTGTCACCTGGTCGAGCAGCGACCCCAGCCTGGCCACGGTGGACGCCAACGGACTGGCGACCGGCGTG
>VAWU01000010.1:35300-43936 GCA_005888325.1 Actinomycetota bacterium | reverse complement strand
ACCCCGTGCTCGCCTCGGTGCCCGCGGGCGCCACCCAACAGTTCCGCGCCACCGGCACCTACACCGACGGCTCCACCGCCGATCTCACGTCCAGTGTCACCTGGTCGAGCAGCGACCCCGGCCTGGCCACGGTGGACGCCAACGGACTGGCGACCGGCGTGGGCGTGGGCACCGCGACTGTCTCGGCCACGAGCGGCGCGGTGCGGGGCAGCGCGTTCATGCAGGTGACTCCTGCTGTCCTCGCTTCACTCGCGGTCGACCCCGTGCTCGCCTCGGTGCCCGCGGGCGCCACCCAACAGTTCCGCGCCACCGGCACCTACACCGACGGCTCCACCGCCGATCTCACGTCCAGTGTCACCTGGTCGAGCAGCGACCCCAGCCTGGCCACGGTGGACGCCAACGGACTGGCGACCGGCGTGAGCGTGGGCACCGCGACGATCTCGGCCACGAGCGGGGCACTCGGGGGCAGCGCGCTCATGCAGGTAACGCCGCCCGCGCTCGTATCACTGGCGGTCGATCCCGTGCTTGCCTCGGTGCCTGCGGGCGCGACCCAACAGTTCCGCGCCACCGGCACCTACACCGACGGCTCCACCGCCGATCTCACGTCCAGTGTCACCTGGTCGAGCAGCGACCCCGGCCTGGCCACGGTGGACGCCAACGGACTGGCGACCGGCGTGGGCGTGGGCACGGCGACGATCTCGGCGGGATCGGGAGCGACTTGGGCAACTGCACAGTTGCTCGTCGATTGAGGGGGCCGCCACTCGGGGGCTGAGCTCTTCAGGGCCCGGCCGTGTCCGTCGCTTGCTCTTGAGTAGGTGCTCGCCTCGGAGCAAGCTGAAAAGCGGCGTGAGCTGCAACACCGATTTCGCGGCCTTGTTTCCCCGGCCGTACGACGTGGTCGTCTGCTGGGTTGTTGTTGTGATCGACGTTCGGACAAACCGCGCGGGCAACCAGGAAGGTGCGGCCTGAGCCGCTGGTGTTCTTGATGCTCGTCACCACCGCGATCGAGCGCGGGACGAAGTTCACCTTGATGTACGCAGCATTTCAGACGCTCTTTTCACGCACGCGCTGGTCCCCCTGCGGCCCCGGCAGCAACGCGTCGGCCGCAGCGCCGGATCCGATGGGCTCGTTTCGCCTCGGCTCGGTTCATGCGACGGCGTCCGGCGCCCGATACAGATGCCATGGCTCACACGTCGCTGGGGCAGTGGGCGGAAGGGTTTCGACGCCAGATCGCGGTTCGAGACGGCCTGCGGTGGCCCCGAAGCTGGGACGCCAAGCTGGGCGCGGCCGTCACCGCCTACGCGCTCGGCTTCGGCCTCTGGGTGGTGTTCCACTGGGGCGGCGCCTCGCACCGGCCGCTGATCAGCAACGCCGCCTTCTTGCCCACCAGCCTCTTGGCCGCCGCGCTGGCCTGGAGCGTGGCCGCCCGGCGCCAGGTCGAGCCCCGCGCCCGGCGGGCCTGGCGCCTCATCGCCGCCGCCTTGGCGTGCCACTGGCGGGAGAGATGGGCTGGTTCTACTTCGACGTGGTGCGTGGCACCGCGCCCTTCCCCTCCGCGGCCGACGCGGGCTACCTGGCCTTCTACCCCGTGCTCACGTGGGGGCTGCTGTCGTTCCCCCGCCCCCGACGCAGCCAATGGGAGTCCCTGACCCGATGGCGCCGGGGGATTTCCCCAGCATCCCCCGGCGCCATCTCGCGCCCCATTTGCCCGAACGTTCACCGGTGTCGGACGCGGCGCGCCGCTGGTGCAGTCGCGGCACGTGGAGGACCCCGTCGAGCTCGTCGATTTGCATCTCCGCCATCCGGCGAGGGGCTGTTTCGACATCGCTGGACCCGAAGCGATCCCCGTTGCCGAGCTCTGCCAGAGCATCGTCGAGATCGGTAGCCCCCCGATCGGCCGCGTCATCAACGCAGTTCGTGCGCGTCATCAACCGCACGAACGCCCGGGTCAGGTCGCGCAGGACGTCGGCAGCATCGATGACGGTGCCGCAACCGGCGCCCGCCACCACCGGGGCGTAGTGCGACAGGAACGACGGGAGGATCACGAAGTCGGGCTTCGTCCGTGCGACGGCGTCGGCGACGACGTCCTTTGCTCCCATCCGGTCGTAGCGGACCGACAACGGATAGATGTCGCCCCGTCGGTGGCGCAGCGCGTTGTAGACGAACTGCAGGTGTTGCTGCGCACGCTCAGCCGCCGAGAAGACCTGGTAGGGAACCCTCTGGCCTCCCGCGATCGCCTCGTCGCAGAGGGTGCTCAACCGCTCAGCGCCGGGGTCATCGTCTTCGGTCTGGAACGCGAGCACGGTGCTGTGACAACCGAGCGCCCGGACGATCTGGAGCTCCTCCACCATCCTGAGCGAGAGCCCCGCCGTCGCCGGGAGTGGCATCGCCGGCAGTACGGTCAGCACCCGCGTCACGCGACTGCCTCGTGCACGGCCGGCGCGACCCGGTTCCCGAGGGCGCGCGGGCTCCCGCCGAACTGGGCCCGGGCGGGTTGGGTGTAGACCCGAACGTGCGCGTCGGCGCGCCGCGCCCGCGAGATGAGGGCCTTGCTTTCGGCGGCACCGCGCGCATCAACGGGCGTACGGCGCCCGCAACCCGCTCAAGCTCCCGGGTCTCGTCGCCAACCATCTCGCGGCCCGCTCCCAGGAGCGTCTGTTCCTTCCCGACGTGGACGAGATCTGGTGTGCGTCGGAGCCGGAGGCGGCTCGGCTCGCGGCGATCTCCGCCTACCACCGTGTGATCGTCGTGCCCAACGCCATCCCCGCGTCGTCGATCTCCCCGTCGCGCCTGCCCGACAGGCCGATCGTGGGCTTCATCGGCAGCTATGCGTACACCCCCACCCTCGACGCGGCCATCGTGCTCGTCGACGACGTGTTGCCGTTGCTTCGGGTCCTCGCGCCCGACGTGCGCGTGCGCCTCGCGGGCACCGGCATGCCCGCCGACATCGAGCAGCGGCTGAACCTCACCCCCAACGTGCAGGTGGTGGGTCCCGTGGGCGACGCCGCCGGGTTCGTGGCGGGCTGTCGAGTGATGGCGCTGCCCATCCGCCGGCGCGGCGGCGTGCCGTTCAAGCTGATCGAGGCCATGGCCGCCCAGCGACCCGTCGTCGCCACCGGCGCGCTCGTGAGGGGGCTGGAGTTGCCCAGCGGCCAAGCGTTGCTCATCGCGGACTCGCCGCGCGAGCTGGCCGACGCGATCCAGCTCGTGCTCTCCGACAACGAGCTCGCGACCCGTCTCGCCTCCGCCGCCCGCCGGACCTTCGAGCAGGACTTGTGCACCGAGGCGGTCCTGGGTCGGCTCACGGCTTCGAGCGTGCTCGCCGGCAGCCCTCATGCCGCGGAGTAGGCCCGCTTGGGGACTTCTGAAAGGAACCCCGGCCACTACGCGATCGACCCCGGAGGGCACCGAGTCGATCGTCGCGCGGTCAGCGGCGCCAGGGGGAAGTGCGCCGGGAGGTCCCGGTTGGCCGCCTGGAGCGCAGCGCCGCTAATCGCGATCGGGGGTCGCGTGTCATGCATGGCGACGGCGGCGGAGAGGGCATCGACCTGGTCATCGTGTCGACCTGAGGGAAGACCTCCAGCTCGTCGAGGAGCGCGCTGTTCCACGCCGCGCTCACGATCGTGATGTCGCCTGCCTCGGCTCGGCTGGCAACGGGGTAGGCGCGGGTCACCTTGTCACCGCGTCGGCGCTCGCGACTGATGCAGTCACCCCACGACCGTCCGCGCGGTGGTATCAATGACCGACCGGAGTGCCCCCGCAGTGGCCGACCGAAACGATGACGCGCCTCGCGCGTCACTCCCCCAAGGACGGCCCTATGGCAACCAACGAACCAACCGGCGGCGCTGACGATCAGATCGAGAGCAACGGGCTCTCGTCCGCCGCGTCCACCTCCGACGACCCGGCCCGGGAGACGAGCCAGCAGCGGATCGACGCCAACCGGCGCAACGCCCAGCGCTCGACCGGTCCCCGGACCGAGGACGGCAAGGCGCGCAGCTCGAGGAACGCGGTTCGGCACGGCGTCTACGGCTCGCCGGTCCCCGTCCCCCGCGGCCTGTTCCGGGAGGAGCCGGAGGACGTGGCCGCGGTCATCGAGGAGACCGTGGCGACCCTCAAGCCCAACAACGCGATGGCGCTCACGGCCGCCCACCAGTTCGCCGCCGTCAACGTGCGGTTGGACCGACTCGAGCGCCTCGAAGCCGAGCGCATGGCCGGCGCATCCCACGGGGAGGAGCATGGACTGGAGGAGCAGTACTCCTCGTGCCTCGAGCGGATGGCCGCCCGCATCGACTCGGACCTCGACGCCCTCTCCTCCGAAGAGTGGCGCGAGGTCGCCTGCTTAATCGCGATCGACAATGACGTCGAGGAGATCATCATCGCCGCCGACCCCAACGCGGACGGCGAGACGCTGGCGGTCGACGACCCGTCGTGGGAGTACGTCGGCCGCGACCTGCTCGACGAGTACTACGACGCGCCCGGTGACTTCGCCGCCGAACTTCGCGCCCGGGTGGCGACGGTTCGAGAAGCGAGGGGCGAGGCCGACGACAAGGCGCTCGAGCGCGCCGCGATGTCGCTGATCGACGAGGGTCCGCTCGAGAAGTGCTCGCTCATCCGGGCGCGCCTCAGCCGGGAAGCCGACCGGGCGTTCGCCCGCTTCCAGGTCATGCAGGCGCTGCCTTCATGATTTGGGGAAACGAACCCAACGCCTTGAGCTGACCGCCCGGGCCGGCGACGGCGGCCTGGGTCGACGCGTTCCCAATTCGGGGGTTGGCGTTCCCGGGTGATCTCGCGAACCGCTCCCTGCCAGGGTCTTCAAGGTTTTCGACCGGCCCGACGGGGGACGGGGGCGGGGGGATCGAGAAAAGATCGCAGAAAACTCTAGAGCGCGTGATCATGAGGCTTCGGGACCCGGCGGAAAGTGGCGCGGTTCGCTCCCCGCGGCCCCTGTCGGTCCCGGATCATGCGTGTGGGCGCGCTGAAGGCCCGAGATGTTCAGGAGCGGTGGCGGTTCAGGCGCGAGCGCGGTGGGGTGGCGTCGCCGGTGGCGGTGGAACGCCCAGGCCGTTGACTATGAGCAGCTACTGCGCCAATGGCCTCAAGAAGATGTCCACCGTGTTGTTGCCATCGCCCCCCACGAGGTCGGTGGCGAACGACTCGAAGGCAACCGCCCTGCCGTCGGCCGTGATCGCCGGCTCACGACTGAACGAGTCGGAGTCGCCGCCAGCCTTGTCGACGCTGGCGCGGGTGGTCGTGGCGCCGACGAGGTCGCGCACGAAGATGTCGGCCTTGCCGTTGGCGTCGCCCGCGACGAGGTCGGACGCGTAGAAGTCGCCCTTCCGACCTTCCGATCAGCCACGCTGAACGGGAACCGTGCGCGCCCGACCGCAGCCAAGTGTCGTCCGACGGCTCGGAGCGGGAATACGACGGGTCTCATGATCGTCGGGTTGCGGCCTCCGCGTCGAACCTGAGCGGGCTCTCGTAGTCAGCGACGGCCGAGACAGATCCGGTCGCGGAGGTGTAGAACCGCGCCATGGATCCCATCAGCGTGCTTCGCAAGGCCGTCGACCAGACCGGGCGGATCGTTGCCGGCGTCACACCCGATCAGCTGTCGGGGTCAACCCCGTGCGTCGAGTGGGACACCCGCGCCCTGCTCAGCCACACGATCGGCGTGGTCGAGATGTTCGACGACGCTGCGCGGACCAAGCCGTTCAACGGATCGATCTTTGCCAACGACAACGTCGGCGACGATCCGGGCGGGTCGTACGAGAGACGGGCCGCCGTGCTGCGCGACACCCTGGCGCAGCCGAACGTCCTCGACCGGACCTGGACGATGCCCTTCGGCGAGGTCCCTGGCGCCATTGGTGCAGGGTTCGCGACGCTCGAGCTGTTCCAGCACGGATGGGACGTCGCGCGGGCGAGCGGACAGCGGATCGACTTCGACGCCGACGTCACCGAGGCCGCCAACGCGACCGCACAAGTGATGCCCGCCGAGCAGGTTCGAGTCGCTGGTGTGTTTGGCGCGGAGGGTAGCTGCCCGCCCGATGCCTCAGCCGAGGACCGGCTCGCGGCATTCCTCGGCCGCCCGCTCTGACCTTCGACGATCAGCCGCGCGGGCGACCAGCTCGGTTGCCTCGTCGGTCAGGCGTCCTGTTGGGACGACCCGCACCAAGCCACCCCGATCGCGCCCGAACTCGCAGGGCTCGCGCGAAGCCGGTCCACGGGCGACCCGGTTGTAGAGGAGCAGCCGGGACGGCGGCTGGGGCGCTGTCGCCGAAAAGGAGGATGGCCCCGGCTGGTGCATCGGGCTGGGCCTCCTGTGTAATGACCTGGCGTTGCGCCGGTCAGTGGCCCACCGTGTTCGCCCGCCTTCTCGAAACCCGTGGCACCGCTGCAAAGCCGACAGCCACTGCCCGTCGTGTTTCACGCGGGACGACGCTCGGTCTGCTACTACCAACGATCGCCAGGATCGCAATTGGAGGAGTCGAGAGATGCTCGGGTTCCACAACAGCGAGGAACTGACAGTGAACGCCCGCCCCGAGGCCGTCTTTGCTATCGTGGGCGATATCAAGGGACACGCAGAGTTGTCCGGCAGCAGCGAGGTGAAGAGTCTGAGGCAGGTCGGCGATGGGCCTGTCGGCAGGGGTACGAAGTTCGAAGCCGACGAGGAAATCCGCGTGATGGGTAGAACGACGAAGATGACGGCAGCGTCAGAGGTCGTCGAGTACGACCCGCCAACGGTCGTGTCGTGGACGTCGATGCCGTCGGTCCCGCCCAAGCCTCGGCGCATCCAGTGGTGGTTTCGGCTCGCTCCCGACGGCGAAGGCACGCGTGTAGTGCACGAGTGCGAGGTTGACTTCGGTCCCGTGGCCAACGTGCTGGCGAAGGGCCCGTACGCCCTCATCCGCGGTAGCGCGGTCAAGCAGGGAATGAAGAGGACGCTGGAGAATCTGCGCTCCAAAGTCGCCGGTTCGTGAACGGCGCGAGATCCTCCTCACACCGCCCTGTGACTGCCGGTCACGGGCTCGCGCCGGGCACGTACGCTTCTCTGCCTGGGCTTCTCCCGCTTTACCTCCGCGATCTGCAGATGCACACGCCGGCGGACGCTCGCCAGGGATACGGCGACGTCGCCGGCCGGAAGCCCAACATCAAGTTCGCAACCCAACTCGTCAAGGCTCACGCCGATGCCGGGGGCCCCCGGGGCCTGGACCCGTAGCGGCATCACCGTGCAGGAGCTGTCCGTCACCGGGGACGGCGGCGCGTCGTGGCCCCTACACCCCACGTGCCGCAGGGCATTTGAGAGTCGCGCACCCTAGCCAGGCGTAGGGTCGACGACATGAGCGACGACGACAACGTGACGATCGACGTCTCGAACCTGCCGGACGAGGTCGGGGTGGATTGTGGCGAGGAGGGCGAAAAGGACGTGTGTCGGACGCGCGTCGGTGTCGTCAAGAGAACGGAGGTGGGAATGTTGTTCGTGCCAGTCCAGGGGCCAACCTTCTACTTGGGCCCCTGGAGGCTTCCGCACGCGCCCAACGAACCCGCTCCTCGAGCGAGGTGCGCCCACCACGGGTGGGTCACTGCCGACGAGGCTGTGTTGCTTGCGGCGATGAACAAACCGGGCACCCCGACGGTTTGGGCTCACGCGCTCGTGGTGCCCTGAGGTTCTCCCCCGGCGTTGTTAGATCGAACAACTCGCGGTTGACCGCGATGTAGTCGAGGAAAGGGGGGCAGCCGGAACTGGAAGTCAACGCTCGGATCGTTCCCCGCGCAGGGAATGCTCGGTTCAAATGGATCTTGTCGACGCACCAGCGGTCGCCCACAGCGTGGCGGCACGCCTTGGCCGCGTCAGCGCGCAGCGCCGTGAAGCGCTGCACCACCGGATAGCGCCCCGACGGGGGAAGCTCCAGTCACCCCCTTACGTCTCATCACGGCATGGCACGGATTCGACCGCGCCCGAGGCACTCGTGACCGTCATGGCCTCACCGTGTGCAGCGATTGACGACGACCGTACTGCGTGAACAACGTGGCGACCGCCGAGAACGGTCTCTGCCGGGCCGGAACCTGCACCGGCGGAGTGTGCGTGTAAGCCCGTCCTCGGCCTCAACGACTTCGGCTGGCCAATCGAACCTTCGACGCCCAGACTGACGAGCGGATCGGCAGTCGCCCGCTGATGGTTACCGGAAGGCGTCGCTGAGGGCGGGATCGTGGAACTGCTCGTAGCTGGTGACCCTTCCGTCGCGCAGCTTCCAGATGAACACCCACGGGGTGAGGGAGGTCTTGCCGGTCGCGTTGACGGTGCAGCCGTACTCGCCCATCGAGACGACTGTGTCAGCTTGCGCGATGAACTCGCGGGGAGTGAACGCGGTCGTCTGCACCGAGTTGGCGATGGCGTCGAAGAACTTCGGCACGCTCGCCTTGCCGGAGTAGTCACCCGACCAGGGCACGATCGGTTCGAGGTGGGTCACCCAGCGAACGTCGTCCGTGAGCTGGTCGATGATGTAGCCGATGTCGCCACGACCGAACGCCTCGTAGATCCGCCCGATCAGTGCCACATTGTCGGACTCCGCCATCTGTCCTCCCCTGGTTACGCATCCAATGATCCTGAAGGTCATCATGCCCGGTCCCGCTCTCCGATG
>VAWU01000010.1:2191-35258 GCA_005888325.1 Actinomycetota bacterium | reverse complement strand
GGCGTCCTCGTTCTCCCGAATGGCGACGCGTAGAGCAACCGCTACGGCAGACGCACCTCGGCGCGGACCTCGACCGCGTCGCGGACTCTGAGCGCACCGAGCATCGCCGAGTAGGGCTTGACGCCGAAGCTCGACTGCACGACGGTCGTGGTGACGGTTCTCGTGGTCGGCTGGCGATGAGACCCCATGCGAATCGTCTATCCGGCGGCGACGGAGCCCGCCACCCGGGTGACGAAACCCACCCACCAGTCGGGCGTCGCTACGACGGGATGCGCCGCAACGAGCTGCTCGGCCTCCGAGGGGACGACTACGACGAGACGCGCGCATCGGCGCCGACGGAGTCGAGCGGTGTGTCGGGATCGGCGAGAGCGTCGAGGTTCACGGCGACTCGGTCGCGGATGAGGTGTTGGATCGGGTCGGTGACATCCCAGACGTTGGCGTTCATGCCGGCAACGACGACACCATCGGCGAGCCAGAAAGCGATGGACTTGCCGTCGGCCGGGTCGCCTCGGAACATGACGCGGTCCCAGGTCGCGGCGTAGCCGGAGTACTCCATGCCGAGGTCGTACTGGTCGGAGAAGAAGTACGGCACCCGGTCATAGGGGGCGGGGAGGCCGAGCATGTTCTTCGCTGCCGCGGCCCCTTGGTGAAGGGCGTTGGCCCAGTGCTCGACGCGGATGTGGGCGTCGAGACCGGGATGAAAGGCGGCGGCCGCGTCACCCGCGGCGAAGACGTCGGGGGCGCTGGTGCGCAGGTGGGCGTCGACGATCACGCCGTCGTCGACCGCGAGACCGGCCGCGACCGCGAGCTCGACGCGGGGCGCCGCCCCGATGCCGACGATGGCGAGGTCGGCAGGGCGACGGGACCCGTCGGTGAGGCGGACCTCTTCGACGTGGTCGCCGCCGTGCAACGACGCGACGCCGGTGCCGAGGTGAAGGTGGACGCCGTAATCGGCGTGCAGGTTCCGGTAGACGCCGCCGACTTCGGTGCCGAGCACCCGCTGGAGGGGAACGGAGCCGGGGTCGATCATGGCGACGTCGCGGCCGAGCTGGCGGGCGGAGGCAGCGACCTCGGAGCCGATCCAGCCGGCACCGATCACGACGACGTGGTTCGCGTCGTTCAGCGCGGCGGCGAGGTGGTCGGCGTCGGCGAGGCTGCGCAGGTAGTGCACGCCGTCGAGGTCGCCGCCCGGCACGTGGAGTCGGCGGGGCGCGGCGCCGGTCGTGAGCAACAGCCGGTCGTAGCGGAACGTTTCGCCGTCATCGAGCAGCACCGTGCGCCGGTCGGGGTCGAGCGAGACGACGGTGGTGTTGCTGCGCAGCTCGATGTGCTGGTCGGCGTAGAAGCCTTCGTTGTGGACATAGACCTTGGCGCGGTCGGCGTCGCCGCGCAGCTAGTCCTTGGACAGCGGCGGACGTTGGTAGGGGCGTTCGGGTTCCTCGCCGATGAGCACGACGCGCCCGTCGAAGCCTTCGGTGCGCAGCGTTTCGGCGGCTTTGGCGCCGGCCAGGCTGGCGCCGACGATGACGAAGGTTTGCGGTGTGGGCATGGTCTCTCCTGTGCGGTCAGGCGGCGGCCGAAGGGCCGGTGGCGCGGTTGGGGTCCGAAGGGGCGACCGGTTCGCAGCCGACGGCGAACGAGTTGGCATCGGTGAGGAGACAGCAGGGAACGAGGGCGCGGGCGGCGTCGCTCGCGGCGCGCGCGACCGCGATGACCTCGGCGTCGATCCCGTCGGCGACATCGGTGACGGTGGCGACGTCGCGGGCGGCGCGGGCGGCTGTCGCGGCGCGACGAGAGAGGTGGCCGTCGCGTAGGCGGCGGTCCACGGTGATGATCGTCTGCCACCCGTCGAGATCGCCTCCGGTTGTCTGCAGCCGCGTCGCGCAGCGGCGAACGCCGTCCGGAGCCATCGTGCGCAGCGTGTGCGTGAACTCGGCGAGCACGCTCGTGGCGAGGGGCTGGGTGTCGGTGGCGGGCATGGCGGTCACCTCTCTGGGTCACTCACCGGCGGGTGCCGGTGAGGACGAAGAACTCTTGGCGGGAGCGGGGGTCGTGGCGGAGCAGGCCGTGCACGGCAGAGGTGACGGTGCGGGCGCCGGTCGCGCGCACGCCTCGCAAAGACATGCACAGGTGGTCGGCTTCGAGCACGACGCCGACGCCTTTGGGTTCGAGGTGGTCCTGCAGCCAGCCGGCAACCTCGGTGGTGAGCCGCTCTTGGATTTGGAGGTCGCGGGCGAACAGCTCGACGACACGAGCGAGCTTGGACAAGCCGAGGATGCGCGCGTCGGGGATGTAGCCGACGTGGGCAACGCCGTGGAAGGGCAGCAGATGGTGCTGGCACAGGGACTGGAAGGGGATGTCGCGGGCCAGGATCAGTTCGTCGTAGCCCTCGTCGTTGGCGAAGGTGGTGAGGTCGAACGGTTCGGGGGTCAACAGTTCGGCGAAGGCGCCCGCGACGCGGCGAGGGGTGTCGTACACGTGCTCGGCGTCGGGATCGCGGCCGAGAGCGACGAGCAGCTCACGGACCGCCTGTTCGGCGGCGACCAGGTCGATCATCTGTTCGCCGCCGACGACGCGGAGACGACCGCGCGGCCGCACCGTGTCGGTAGGCTGGGCGTGAGCAGCAACGTTGGTGCTCATGCCACCAGCTCGGCACAGTCGTGTTCGTCGATCCCGGCGGTGGTGTCGGGTCGGTGGTGGTGCAATGACAAGAACCGCTGCGGGGCCGGCAGCGACGGGCCGCCGGAGTCGATCCAGCGGCCGGTGGCGTCGTGGGCGCGTTGGATGAGTTCGGCGGCATGGCTGAAGTCGGCGGACGACACGGCCAGGGGGCACAGCGGGGGCAGCACCTTGATCTGCGCGTTGCCGGCGAACTGCGCGACGTCCATCACGAGCCGCTGCTCGATCAGCAGGGTGAGGGCCTGCACGGCCGCGGCCAGCGCGCTCGTCGGTGGTCGTTGCAGGGCACAGGCGAACCCGGCGGGCAGGACGTAGATCTCGTCCGCACCGAGGGCGACGGCCTGGGAGAGGGCAGCGTTGTCCGCGACGCCGCCGTCCACGAGGGTGAGGCCCTCGCGTTCCACCGCGGGCAGTACGCCCGGAATGGTGGCGCTGGCCAGTACCGCGCTGGCCGCGTCGCCAGTCGACAGCAGAACTTCCTCGCCGCTGAGCAGGTTCGTGGTCACGATGTGCACAGGGATGGCGGCCTCTTCGAGGTTGCGGTAGGGCAGGTACGCGTCGATCAGACGGCGAAGGCCGCGGTTGGAGCACAACGAGTCGCGGGATCCGGCCAGCGCGAGCACATGCCGGAGCGGGTCGAAGGGGAACACGTCCTGGCGGCGCAGTCCCCGCCAGGTGTCGGCGAGGGTTTCGAGGGTCTCGCGGCCGGTGCCGTGGCCCGCCACGTAGGCCGCGTTGATGGCACCGGCCGAGGTCCCGATCAACAGATCGGGGCGCACGTCGCGCTCGGCGAGCGCTTGGAGCATCCCGACCTGGACGGCGCCGAGGCTGCCCCCGCCGGACAGGACGAAGGCGACGGTCATGCTCAGCTCATCACGGCGCGGGCCGGCGAACCGAACGCGGTGGCCAGTCGAGCGAGGGCGATGGCAGCGATGAGCAGTCCGAAGTCGCGCAGGGCGACGTCGTAGAAGCCGGGGACGATCACCAGGTTCACGATGATCCCGGCCAGCCAGGCGGCCACCAGGTAGCCACCGAAGCGGGGTCGCAGGGCGACGACGAGACCGGCGACGATCTCGATGACCCCGACGGCGTACATCAACTCATGGGCAGTCCACGGGGTCTGGCGCACGATGAAGGGGGCGAAATAGCGGTCCCAGTTGACGAGGACGTGGAAGAACTTGTCGAGCCCGAACAGGATCGGCGCCACGGTGAAGCCGACGCGCAGCAGCCAGAACGCCTGGAGGGCCGGATCGTTGCGCACCACGCGGGTCGAGCTCCGAGTGGGGGAAGGTCGGGTGGCGAGTGTGCTGGTCATTTCGGGATTGCCTCCATCTCTAACGGATAGTATTCTTTACTTTAGAGAGCACCAGGACATTTCGTCAACTACTTTCTCTCTTAGAAGGGACACTCGGTTGAGCACGGAAGAGCCGACAACCACCCCGACGACATCCGGTCCCGACTTCGACGCGCAGGTCACCGGCATCGCCGCGTTGGCCGAGCCGATCCGCCGAGCGCTGTACCGGTACGTGGTCGCCCAATCAGCCCCGGTCAATCGTGACCAGGCGGCTGAAGGCGGTGGCGTGGCCCGTCATGTGGCCAAGTTCCACCTCGACAAGCTCGTCGAGGACGGCCTGCTCGACGTCGACTACGCCCGGCCTCCCGGACGAGGCGGGCCCGGCGCGGGACGGCCGGCCAAGCTCTACCGCCGCTCGGCGCGCCAGCTCGCGGTCAGCCTCCCCCAACGCGACTACGAGCTCGCCGGGCGACTGCTCGCTCGCGCCGTCACCGCCGCCGAGCGCGACCACACCCCGGTCGGCGACGCACTACGCGACGCCGCCCGAGACGTAGGCGAGTCCCTCGGTCACCGAGCTCGCGAGCAGGCCGGCGCGCGTGCGAGCCGTGCCACGGTCCTCGACGCCACGACGAACGTGTTGCGCGACTGCGGCTACGAACCGCGCACCGACGCCACCGGCGTCACCCTGGCCAACTGCCCGTTCCACGCGCTCGCGCAGGACTACACCGACCTTGTCTGCGGCATGAACCTCGAGCTCATGACCGGTTTCGTCGACGGTCTCGAGCGTTCGGATTTCAAGGCGCGCCTCGAACCCTGTCCGGGTCAGTGCTGCGTCCGGCTCGCCAAAGCGTGAACGCTCAAAGGACGGCCTCGACGAAGTGCGGATCAGAGAGGCCTACCTGCCGGCAGGTCTCGCGATGCTGCGGTGATCTGCGGGTTGCCTCGTGGTCGGCTGAAAGTGCGCTGAACAAGGCAGCGGGTCTGGCGACGGTCAACCTGGATCGGCGTCCTTCGGATCGACCTGAACGACGACGTGACCCACTTGCGGTGGGGAGGTGCCGGCAGCAGCGCGACGGCGAGTGCGTTGCTCCACCGCGGCTAATTTCCGCGTGTCGCGCCCCAGCAGTCACGACGTGAGGCATCGGCGGCAATCGGCTACTGCTCAGGCCCCGTTTCGCAGGTCCCAGGCACGTCGCGCGCCTCGAGCGCCTGCCACTTCCTCTCTCTTCGCAAGCGATCGAGATCGGCTTGAAGCTGGCGAGCGTTGCGAAGAACTGCTTCGCGGTCACCGGTTGCAATCGCGAGCCGGTCGGCGAGCACCCCGCGTTGTTCTCGATCGCGGCCGCGTCTCAGCCACTCAGTGTCCGCCGAACCACCCCTGCCATCAACGGGCTCGTGGGCGGCCACGTACTTAAGCGCTGTCAAGAACATCGCCGATAAATCGTGGGCCCTCTGGTCGAATGGCAACTCGTGAGTCAGGTACAGCGTGGACGCGTAAGCGCTTTGCAGTCGCAGTATGTGGCCCTCCGCCGCAGCGACGAGCGCGGCCACGACGTCTTCATCGGGGCGGCCCTCATCCTCGAGGGCCAGTGCCAGTGCAATGAGCTCGTGCGCCTCGCGTACGGGCCCATTCTCGTCGGATCTGACCCACCGCGCGCCAAGCCCGAGAGTGGCCGCCCACAGGGTGACGAACCCCGATCCCGCTGAGGCTTCGAAGAGTTTCCCCGAGATCATTCTGGTGCAACGGTTCCCTGCTTTCCCGCGACGGCCGTTCGCCGCTTGTAACCACGCTCCAGCAGGCGCACACTCGATTCGTCGGGGGGTTCCGCCGCTCCTCGACACCACGGCGACCACCCTCAGGCAGCACCCGGTCGCCGGCACCGGGCGACGATCCCAACCATCTCGCCCGGTGCGCGTCCCCGGCGCTCCTATTGGAGGGTCGTCGCTTCTCCGTCCCGCCGTGGGTGACCATCGGCCAACGGTGGCTCTCGACGTCAGCGGCAGTATCGGCGCTACTCCGCTCGGTCGGACCGAGTCATCCGCGACCGTGCTCTGGGTCCTCGGCGAGCGTCCGGCCCGGATGCGCGATGGCAGTTGTCGCGAGCACCCGGAGGTCGACTTCTTTCCCGAGCGAGCCCGCCCGGGCAGTGTGCGGCCGCTGCCTCATGCGCGATGAATGCCTGGCCTTCGCGCTCGAACACCACGAGCGGGGCGGGCTGTCGAGGCGCGAACGGCGAGCTCAGTCGGTTGCGTCGGACGGGAGGTGGAGGTAGCGCGGCGCGGCAGATCGGTGCGCGTGACGCGTCGCGTTCTGGGACGCTCGCCGCGCTGAATTGCGCGTCGCACGCGGAGCCGTCGATCGTCCGTGACGGAGGACATCCCGTGGAGACGTTGTGGGGCATCGAGCGACCGTCTCACGGGCGTCACCGTTCGCGCGCGTCACGTACCGTCCGACGGGTCGCGCAGGGCTACGGTCGGTGCCGTGCCCGGCTCATCCGAACCTCCCCCCGAGGGGTCGACCGTGGCGGGCGAGGATCTCGCCTTTGCGGGCGTGGCGCGCCTGTCCGAGCTGCTGCAGGAGCGCGAGATCACGCCGCGGGAGCTGGTGGAGCTCTATTTGGCTCGCATCGAGCGTCTCGATCCCAAGCTCCACGCCTTCGTGACGGTGCGGGCCGAGGCTGCGCGGGCCGAGGCCGACGCTGCGCTGGCGCGGCTGCGGGCGGGTGAGTCGGGCCCGCTGCTGGGCGTGCCCGTCGTGGTGAAAGACAACGTCGCCATCGCCGGCGAGGTCACCGGGCACGGCACCGGCGCGAACGAGACGCCGGCCCGCAGCGACGCCGAGGTCGTGCGGCGTCTGCGGGCAGCGGGCGCGCCGATCCTGGCCAAGACCACGATGCCCGAGTTGGCGATGTGGGGCCACATGACCGAGTCCCAGACCGGCGGAGCCACGCGCAATCCGTGGGACATCGGCCGGTCCGCCGGTGGCTCCAGTGGCGGGACCGCCGCCGCCGTGGCCTCGGGCCTCGCGCCCGTCGGGTTGGGTTCCGACGGCGGGGCGTCGATCCGGGTGCCAGCGGCGCTGTGTGGGCTGTTCGGGCTCAAGCCGACGCGCGGTCGCATCTCGACGCTGCCCGACCCCGAGCACTGGCACGGCCTGACGGTGTTCGGTGGCCTGGCACGCAGCGTGCTCGACGCTGCGCTGTTTGACGACGCGCTGCGGGGAGCCGCGCCCGGCGACGCCCACGTACCTGCCGAGCCGGAGATCAGCTTCGCCGACGCCGCCCGCCGCCCGCCCCGTCGCCTGCGAGTGGCGGTGTCGCTCAAAGGAACGCTGCCAGGCGTCAAGGCCGGCCCGGTGGCGCGCCGCGCGGTCGAGGACACCGCTGAGCTGCTGGGTTCTCTCGGCCATGAGATCACCGAGCGCGACCCCAACTGGGGGCTGCTGCTGCCCGACATCATGCCCCTCTACCTCGCCGGCGTGGCTGACGACGCGGCTACCCTCGATCGCCCAGAACGGCTCGAATCTCGGTCTCGTCGCATGGCCGCCATTGGGCGGCGGCTGCACGGCAGCCCGCTGCTCCAGCGACCTCGGACGCAGCACCCGATGGTATGAGCGTCTCTTCGACGCCAAGCCCGTGCTCGACGAGGACACCGGCCCGTTCCACCACGTCGTCTGGCTACTCGGTGGCCCCACGCTGTTCGGGATCCACCAACACTCTCAACCCGAGAGCAGCGACGCCTTCAGCGAGCTCCGACCCGGGCTCGACCATGTCGGCTTCGACCAAGACGGCCTACCGACCGCAGTCCAGATCGCCGCGCCCCTCAACGGCGAGACAACACTCCTCTCGTTGGCAGCCCAACTCGAACACGCCCGCCCATGGGCCGACCACAAACCGCCCGTGTCCTAACGAAGCGTGTACCAGCCCGCTCCCGACCGCTGGGCTGGCCGCGTCCAAGGGTCGATGACGATCGTCGCGTGCATGGTCGGGGGGCGACGCGATGCATTGGAGTACTCCCCCCGCACCAGGGACATGTCGGCGCTGACCGAGCAGAGCTCGACCGGATCGCCCGCTCGCTGAACGGACGCCCTCGACAGACGCTCGGTTGGCTCAAACCATGCGAGGCGTTCGCCCGAGGCTGTTGCGATGACCGCGTGGGTCCGCACCCAATGAGGCGGGCCGAGCGACTGGCAGCTATGCGCTACGGCCCATGCGCTTCACTGCACGACTGCGAGATCGTCCAGCAGCGCTTTGGCTTCTCTCAGATCGGCAGTTGAAAAACCTTCGGTGAATCTCTCGTAGGCGTCGCTCAGCAACTCTCGAGCTGGTTCCGTCTTGCCTTGCCTGCGCCACAGCCGGCCCAACCTCAGCGCGGCTCGCAACTGCAGCATCGGCGCTTGCACTTCGGCCGCGGTGTCCACGGCCCGTTGGAGCCAGGACTCGGCTTCGGCTGCATTGTCGGGAGACAGCGCGAGGAGCAGATCAGCCTTGAGCTGGAAGAACTCTGACCACAGCGTGTGCCCTGCGCTCTGCGTGGCGATCTCCACCGCTTCGTCGAGCACGGTCAAGCCATCTCCAGGCCGTCCCGCCAAACCACATGCGCCGGCTTGGAGATAGAGAAGCAGGGGCCAAAACACGGGCGGGGTCTTCAACCGCTGATACGTGTTCATGGCCCGTTCGATCAGCGCCAGACCCGCGTCGGGCGACCCCATGCCAGCCAGCGCGGCGCCACTCAGGCAGGAGCCGACCGCCCTCCAGATCTGAAACTCGTGTCGCTCGGCGATGTCCAACACGGCCTGCGCACACCCGTGGGCGAGTTCGTCCTCCCGTCTCCAAAGGTGGATCAAGCCAGTATGAAACTGCGCGTACGCCATGCTCGAAGGGTGGTTCAGCCGCCTGGCAAGGCCAATCGCGTCGTTGGCGCGATCGCGGGCGCGGTCCGGGAAGCCGAGCATCCACAACACCAGCGCAGAGGTGGTGAAACACACCACCCCCGGGTTGTTACCGAGCTGGAAGCGCCGCGGGTCGTGCCGCTCGGGATCGTACGCTGCGATCCCTTTCTCCAAGTGCTCCATGCCCGGCTGGAGACGGTTGAGGAAGGCCAGATTCGCACCCAGCACCAAGTGCCCTTCGACGCGCGCGCTCGCGTCGTCGTAGCGCTCGGCCAGTCGCAGGATTTGTTCTCCCGCCCGAGCACCCTTCTCGAACTCCGCCCGATAGATGTAGAGGCTGGAGAGGCCGCGTAAGACCGGGAGCAGCTGCGGTATCTCTCCCTCCCCTTCGCAGAGGTCCAGGGCGCGCGTGTACGCCTCCTCGACCTCCTGCGTGTAGCCCTTGAGAGCCAGCAGCACGCGGGCCAGGCTCGTCTGGAGGGTGATCTGCTCGAGGACGCGCTCGGGCGTGGACGGGGTCGAAGAGAGAAGGTCCAGCAGGTCGGTGGTCAGAGACACTGTTGCGTGATACCAACCCCGCGCGTCGTAGAGCAGCCACAGACTGTCGGTGAACTTGCCGAGCTGCTCGAAGTTCCTCTCGGCAAACCAGTAGCGCCAAGCGGTGCGGATGTTCTCGATATCGGTGGCCATCCGCTCCGACGCTGCTTCACGTCCGTCGCCCGTCAGCTGCTCCCATTGACGCTGCGTCCAGTCGGCGAAGTATGCGGCGTGTGCGCGGCGCGCAGCTGAACTCACTTCGGGGTCCTCGTCCAGTCGTGCGGTCGCGAATTCCCGGATCGTTTCCAGCATCAACAAGCGAGACTCGGCGTCGCCGTGATCCACACGCCGAATGAGGCTCTTGTCCACGAGAGAGCTCAGCCCGTCGAGAACGTCGATCTCCTCCAAGCCCTTGATCCGGCTCGCCACGTCCTCCACCGCCTCGAACCCTGCGCCGGGGAACACAGAAAGCAGCGCGAACAGACGCTGCTCGCCCGGGTCGAGCATCTCGTAGCTCCAGTCGATCGTGTCCCGCAACGTCTGCTGCCGGACGGGTGCGTCGCGCGCTCCACCTCGCAGCAACTTCAACCGATTCCCGAGTCGCTCGACGAGCGCTTGCGGTGAGAACAATCTCAGCCGGGCAGTGGCGAGCTCGATCGCGAGCGGCAGACCGTCCAAACGCACGCAGAGCTGGGCGACCGCGCGTGCATTCTCCTCTGTGAGTCGAAAATCTGGCTTGACCGCCTGTGCCCGCTCGACAAACAGTTGGATCGCCTCGGATTGTGCCAGCTGCTCGACAGAGACATCTCTGAGGTCGGCTTGGGGCAGCGCGAGAGGCGGAACTGGGAAGACGTGTTCGCCGCTCACGTGCAGCGGTTCTCGGCTGGTCACAAGCTGCTTCAGCTCCGGGCACTCCCGAAGCAGCTCTGCCATCGCGGGCGCCGCCGTGGTCACCTGCTCGAAGTTGTCGAGGAGCAGCAGCATCTTCCGCGTCCCTATCTGCGCCTTGAGATCGTCGAGGAGCGGCCTATTACTCACTTCCCGCAAGCCGATGGCTCGGGCGGTGACCGACAGGACGGATTCGACGTCGCGGCTTGCTGCGAGGTCGACGAAGTAGATCCGGTCCTCGAAGTCGTCACGCAGGTCAGTGGCCACTTGCAGCGCCAACCGGGTCTTGCCGGTGCCGCCGGTGCCCAGCAGCGTGAGCAAGCGCATGCGGCCGAGCCGGTCAGTGACCTCTTGGAGTTCGTGCGTGCGCCCGACGAAACGGTCGAGAGCGGCCGGGAGGTTGCTGGGAACCGTGCCGAGCGCCTGTTCTGTTGGCGTCTCGAAGCGCTCGCTGAGCAGCACCATCAGGTCGTCTTCGATCAGTTCGCGCAGCTCCTCAGCTGAACCAAAGCGCTTGTAACAAGCAGTGTCGTCGCCGCGAACGCGATCCAGCAGCTGGCTCAGCCGCGCTTCACGATCGGGCGCCGGGCGTTTGACGTAGATCAGCTTCGGCCTGTCGCCGGAGAGCCGGTATTCGTCCTCCAGACCGGAGATCTCTTCGCCGGGCGCCACCCAGCCGTACTTCTGCCAGTAGATGCCGACGAAGATATGACTCTGATCGAGGTACGCTCGATAGACGTCGCGCGGTGGATGCGGCCGCGCCCCGAGCTCGAACAGCACGGGGGCGAGGTGCAGTTGCTCGATGGCGTCGCGAGCGGCGGCACGCTCGTCAGCGAGCTCCTCGAGCGTGGAACTGACGAAGACCCGCACGCGCTGGTCGGGCGTGCGAATGGCGGGGGCCCCTCGATCAGTCATCCATCACCCCCTCGGCCCGGTCATAGAGTCAGCCGCGTGGCCGTTGCATCATACGAGACTCCCGAACCGCGCCGGCTTGACGCGACTCGCTCAGTCGGTGGTGACCCGGACCCCGACGGTCAGCCCAAGTCTGGCGCATGAGCTGCTCCATGGTTCAGCGCAATGAAGGAGCCGGCCGACCTGTGTCATGTCGATCTGACTGGGGAGCTGCGTCCCGCCCAACCAGATCGTCGTTTTCCTTTCATGCTGCCGACCATGAGCCCGGACGGCCGTACGGCGATGGTCGGCAGGATGCCTGCCAAGATCCGATCAGATCGTCGACCTGGAGCGTCGCCCAAGACGTCCTTTCCCGTGGCGACGCCAACACAATTGCCGCCGGCATCGGCCTCGACTGAACAGGCGACGCCCGAGGCTGTCACCGCGGATGATCAGGTGGCCTCGAGGATCGCCTTGATCGTGGCGAGATCGTGGCGATTGGCGCGCCGCATGGCCGACGCCATGAACGGAGCGGCGACCTTGGAGAACCCGGAGGGCTCGCCGCGGTTGCGCAACGTCATGCGAGTCGACGCCGCACCGATAGGCGTCCAGCCGTAGCTGGTCTCCATCGGAAACGGGCCATGCGCGGTGCGCATCACGAGACGCTCGCCCGGTACGAGCTCGGCGACCTCGTAGGTGTACTCGAGGCGACGACCGAGAAATCGGGCGACGAAGGTGACCCGCGATCCGATCGCTGCCGGCGGTGCTGTTTGCCAGTCGACGGAGTCGATGTTGGCGTACCACGCGGGCGCGTTCGATGGGTCGGCCGCATACGCGGCGACCTCGTCGACGGGCCGGTCGATGACGATCTCGGTCTGGACGTCGACGCTCACTTCTTGGCTGTCTTCTTCGGTTGCTTGGCTGGCAGCGCCGCGGCCGCGGCGTGCGCCTTTGCGATCCAGGGCCTGGCCTTGCGGGCAGTCCAGCCGGCGGGGAGCGCGACGTAACCACCCATCGGACGTTCGGCCGGTCCGAACGGGTCGGCACCGGGCTGTTTGGCGAGCTTGGCTCGGTCGGGCTCGTCGAGCTTCACGCCGATGTCGCTACCGAACAGGCCCATGAACATGTTTCCGTTCACGAACGCGCCGAGGTTGCCGAACATCGGCTTCGTCTCCACGCCCGGCTCGTCGGGCACAAGCGCGCGAAATCGATTGCGGTCCGCATCTGTCGGCTTGGGAATCTGCACTTTGTCGTGTCCTCTCAGTCGTCGACTGCGCCGCCGGCCGCGGTCGCAAGAATCGCCAAGAAGTGACCCCAACCGCCGTGGTGCTCGTCGCGAACGCCGATGGGCAAGCCGGTGTGACGCAGGGCGAGGATGGTGTCATCGCCCTCGGGGGTGAGGGTGATCTCCACGAGCGTCGAGCAGGGTGCGATCGCGGGCGCGCCTTCGGTCGGGTCCCAGCCGAAGCTGAAGACGATCCGTTCGTGGGGGACGAGCTCGACGTACTCGCCACACAGGTGCCGCCGGGCCGCGGGTCGAGCTCGGCCGCGGCCCCCCACCAGTCGCACATCCGCGAGGGGTCGGTCCAGTAGCGCCACACCGTCTCCGGCCGCGCGTTGATGCGAACGGTCTGCTCGACAACGGTGCTGTCGGAGTTGGTCACCGTCGCCTCTCCTTCTTTGACGAGCGCTCGTGGGCGCGCGCTGCTCGCCCGCGCTCGGGCCACTCCTCACGTTCCGCGGCCGCCTTGAGCCGCGCTAGACGGTCGGACCACAGCTCGTCCACGAACGCCGCGGCGTCGCGCAGCCCTTCACGCCGCCAGCGGTAGAGGCGACGGTTGCCCTGGGGGCGCACATCCACGAGCCCGGCATCGGTGAGCACGCGCAGGTGCTGAGAGACGGCGGGCCGGCTGATCGACGGGAAGTGCATCGCGATCTCGCCCGCAGGCAGCTCACCGTCGCGCACCAGCCGGAGGATGGCGCGCCGCGTCGGATCCGCGACCGCTCGCAGCGACTCGTCCATCAGCTCCTCCGGCATTGCGCTTGCACTCCTCCCCAACGTTCGCGACTGTGTAAGGAGTATCTTACATAGATTGGAGCGGCACATGGACGTGATCGACTTGCTCGAGCAGACCTTCGTTCACGCACACACGGTCATCGGCGGGGTGCGCGCCGACCAGCATGGCGAAAGGACGCCGTGCGACGAGTGGACGGTGCGCGACCTGCTCGAGCACATGATCGGTGTCGTCGCCGGTCTCGGCTCTGCTGCTGCCGGCCGGCCGCCGTCGCCGTTCGAGCTGGCCGCCGACCCCGCCGGACAGTTCGACGAAGCCGCGGCCGCCGCGCTGGCGGCGTGGCGCACCCCAGGGGTGCTCGACCGTGTCATCGACGCCGGCCCCGGCCCGATGCCGGGGCGCGTACTGGCCGGCATCAACCTGCTCGACACCGCGACGCACACGTGGGACCTGGCCACCGCCACCGGCCAGTTCGCCGAGCTCCCCGAGCCAGTGGCGGTCGCGGCGATGGAGGCGAGCCACATGATCGTGTCGCCTGAGATCCGATCCGGCCGCTTCGGGCCCGAGCTGACCGTCCCCGACGACGCCTCCACGACCCGGCAACTCGTCGCGTTCCTGGGTCGCACCGCGTGAAGTGCTCGTTCTGGGCCGACAGCTTCAACGGTGCGGGAGTGCATTCGCTCACCGCGACGTCAGCTCCGCGTTGCGGCCCGCGCATTCGTCGCGTCAATGAAGGCGGCGCGTCCGTACCAACTTAGAGACTGGCCCCCAACGGCGGATCGTCCCACAACCGCAGGCGCTTCCAGAGGCGCTTCGCGACCGGACCGACGAGGCCGAGCTCGAGAAGCAGCGCCCGCACCTTGCGCAGCGAGTCACGCACGCTCTGCGCCGCGGGCCCGTCGTGCGGGTAGGCCTCACGCAAGACGGCCTTGGGGATCCCATACCGGCGGACGAGGTCCTTCGACGGGCGCATCATCACGCCGGCCATCGTGTGCAGGATGATCGGCGCCTGAATCGACATCACGGCGCGTCGCCAGCGCGGGAGCTTGGGCACCGTGCTGCGCAGGTACTGTCGGGCGAAGGAGAGGTGTCGGGCCTCCTCCGTCACGTGGATGCGCATGATGCGCTCGAGCAACGGGTGGATGTCGCGGCCACTGCGGAGCACCGTGCGCTGCACATGGTCGATCGGGTCTTCGCCGCCGAGCACGAAGACGAAGAACTGCGCCGGGAAGCGTCGCGCCATCGCGATGACACGTCGGGCCCCGAACTTCATGTCCCACGTCAGCCCGTGCACCTCCAGGCCTGAGCGGTTGACGAACTCCTGGAACATCAACGAGTGGTGCGCCTCCTCGATGACCTCGTGGTAGGCGTAGCGGAACTCCGGCGCGCCGTCGGGCAGCTTGAACGCGTACTCGAGCAAACCGCGCTTGAGAATGCTCTCGAACTGCAGGCCGGCCTTCATGTTCGCGACGATCGCCCGCAGCCCGATCTCGGCCCGCGTCTCGGGCGGCAGCGATCGATACCACTCGGTCGCACCGAGTGGACTGTCGGGCTCGAGCTCGAAGCGCGGATCATGGCGGTCGATCGCCATCTCAGGCGCGTCCCAGTCGACGTCGGCGTAGGCATCGAAGTGCTTCACGACCGACTGCTCGCTCAGTCGGCGCACGAGGTCGACGAAGCGGGTGTCGTGTTGCTCGTCGTCGATGGAGGTGGTCGCTGCGTCGATCATCGAGATTCTCCTTGGGCGGATGACAGGAAGGAGCTGGTGAGGAAGTTGAAGGCGCCTCGAACGGCCTCGAGCTCGTGCTCGGGGACGCCCGCGATCCGGCCGATCGCCAGGCCGTCGAGCACGCTGAAGGCGAGGCGCATCGCGATCGCCGCGAACTCGCGTTCGCCGAACTCGTTGGGGAACATGGCCTGGAACCGGTCGATCGTGGCGCTGGCGAACCGACGCTCCACCTCGACGAAGCGCTCATGCAATGCAGGCGACCGCCGGGCCGCCACCGCGAGCTCCAACCAAGCGTCGAACGACCTGCCGAAGCACTGCGACCACAGCAGCTCGAAGGCCTCCGCCGGCGTGCGTCGATCGGTCGGGAGCTCGTCGAACGCGATGCCGTACTCCTCCACGCGCCGGGCCAGGAGGTGCTCGATCGAGGCGAGCACGAGGTCTTCCTTGCTCGGGTAGTGGTGCACCTGCGCACCACGAGAGACGCCCGCCCGGCGGACCACCTCCGTCGTGCTCGTGCCGGCCCAGCCGAGCTCGACGAGGCAGTCGATCGTTGCGTCCAGCAGCCGGGTGCGCGTCGCCGCGCCCCGCTCCGCCTTGGTCAACCGGGGCGCATCCACGACGTCGGTCACCCACGCAGTATCGACCAGTGGTTCCACACAGTCAAGCCTGTATGGAACAAAAACCAGGCTGTCGCCCGTCGCTGCCACCGACAAGGGTTGAGGCATGCCCCGACGACCCCTCATGTGGGTGGCGATCGTTGTCGCCGGCGCGATGCTCGCCGCGTGCGCCAACGAGAGCCGCACACCGGCGCGCAGATCGGTTGCGTCGACCGCGAAGCGCGGTTCACACACCGGAACGAGCGGGCCATCGAGCCCGCCTCGCTCCGACGCAGATCCGACCTCGTTCGCGACACAGTCGCCCGCGATCCGCGGTCGCGAGCGGCTCGTCGTCGAGGCGGTCTACACGCCGGTGTGCGGTCCCGCGGGCCCCACTCCCTCCACCGATCCATCGTGCGGACCCAAGAAGCTCGACGGCGTGATGATCACGGTTCGCGATCGCGCCGGCACCACTGTGGCCGAGCGGGCGACCGACGCTCGAGGCACATCGACGTTCCCGCTGGCCCCTGGCGAGTACGAGGTGACGGGCGCACCCGATCCTCGCGCCCACATCACGCCGAACCCGCAACGGGTCACGATCGGGGCAGCGACCACCGTCACCCTGCGGTTGCGCTACGCCTCGGCCTTCCAGTGAGGGCCGTGAGGTCGGCCCGCGCGGGCCGACCTCACGGCACCACTCACTTCTTGCCGGTGCCGCCCTTCATCACAAGCGTCGCTGCGTTGGTGTTGTTTCCGGCCACCGGATCCGGAGTCGCGCTGTTCACCGTAGCGGTGTTGCTGATGGTGCCGACGCTGCCCTGTGCCTGAACCTCGATCACGAAGGTCACCGATGCTCCCGCGGGCACGTTCTCCGATGTGCACGTGACCGTGTTCGTCGCCTTCGCGTAGGTGCACTGCGGCGACAAATACTGCACCGTGAGCTTCTTGGCGTCGAGAGGCAGCGTGTCGGTGACGGTCACGTTCTTCGCATCGGACGGGCCGCCGCTCCCACAGTTCGGGCTCGGGCTGGACTGGGCATCGGTCTCGCAGCCGGCGTCGTTGTGCACGACGAGGCTGTAGACGATGACCGGGGAGGGGTTGCCCGAGCGTGGCACCGCTTGCTTGTCGATCCACAGCTCGGCCTCCGCCCGCACGGTCGTGTCAGCCGTAGCCGTGTTGTTGGCCGCGTTCGGGTCCGGGGTGTCGCTGCTGACCGTGACGGCGTTGCGGAGCACCGTGCCATCGGGCACCGACGGCGAGACCCTGACGGTCAGGTACACCGTGGCCGTTCCGCTCGGTTGCAGCGTGCCGAGCGCACACTGGACGACACCTGTCTGCACGAGCGTGCAAATGGTCTGGCCGTTGCCGTTCACGCCACTCACGTAGGTTGTGCCTGCCGGCAGCACGTCGCTTGCGACCACACCGACGGCAGTCGACGGGCCGCCGTTCCGGGCGACGATGGTGTAGGTGAGCAGGTTTCCAGCCGTCACGGGGTCGGGCGAGTCGGTCTTGGTGACGCTCAGGTCGGCTGATCCGTTCACGGTGGTCGACACGCTGTCCCGGTTGTTCGCGTTGTTGGGATCGTCGGTCGAGCTCGAAACCGCTGAGTCGTTGACGAGGATCGTGCCGGGCGGCACATCGGGCGCGACGAAGATGACAACCGTGATCGTGGCCGTGGCCGCGCTCGTCATGTCACCCAGGTTGCACCGCAGGTCGCGCGCGCCGGGCTGGCCGAATGTGCAGCTGCCCTGCGACGTGCTCACCGACACGAAGCTGGTGCCTTGCGGGATGGTATCGGTCACGACCACGCTCCTGGCCGTCGACGGACCGTTGTTCTGGACCGCGATGCTGTATTGCATCTGCGTGCCGGCGGTCACCGAAGACGGCCCCGTCTTGTCGATCGCGAGATCGGCCGCACCGGTGAAGGAGATGGTGCCAGTTGCCCGGTTGTTCGGGTTCTGCGGATCAGGCGTGCTGCTCGAGACCGTCGAGACGTCGTTGACCTGAGCCACATCCGCGGCGGTCACCGTGATGCGGATGGTCGACCGACTGCCGGCCGGCTCCGTTCCGAGGTTGCACGTCGTGCTGAACGTCGTGGTCGGCCCGGAGGTCGTCGGGGCACACGTGCCGGACGGCGTCACCGTCACGCTCGTCACCGAGAACGGCGTGGCTGATGTCAGCACGTCGGTGAGAGTGGCGTTGATGGCGTCGGACGGACCGAGGTTGTCGACGTGGATGTCGCAATACCCCGACGTCCCCGCCTGAGCCGGGCCGTTCGGCTGGCACACCTTGGTCACCGCGAGGTCGGCGGATGACTGCACCGTGGTGGTTGCCGTCGCGCTGTTGTTGCCGGGGCTGGTGTCGGACTGGTTGCCGGCTGCCACGGTGGCCGTGTTGGAGATCGTGGCCGATGGGGCGTTGCCGAGGTACCCGGAGGGAACCTTCACCTGGATCGCGATCGTCGCCGTCGCACCCGGCAGCATGTCGCCGAGCGGACACGTCAGGGTCCCCGCGACGTTCGTGCATGCAGGCGTGGTATTCAGCAGCGTCACGCCCGCAGGTAGCACGTCGGTGGCGGTCACCGCGTACGCGGTGTTCGGTCCGCCGTTGGTGACGTTGAGCGTGTAGGTGAGGTCTTGGCCGGCGTAGACCGGATCCGGCGCATCCGACTTGGTGATGCGCAGGTCGGTGGCACTGCACGAGGGCAACCGGAACGAACCGATTGTCGTCTGACTGTTGTCTCGTTCGCCCGTGAACCAGAACGTGCAGTCGTCAACCGGGTCGACCGTCAAGCCCGCGTAGTCGCCCCAGCGAGCGGTGTTCTCTGCTTGCGTACCGGCGATGAGCGTCTGCTCACCCTGCGGCATGGAGCCCAGGGCGTCGGTGGAGTGACGTGCCGTGTAGCGCAGGCCGGGGAAGACCGACGTGCCGTCGGACACCGAGTAGCCGATGGCGATGTTGCCCTTGCCGTCCATGGCGGTCGCGCCCATCCAGCGGTGTACACCATCAGTTGGGGCGTAGGTGCCCTGCTGGAAGATCGACCAGCCCGTGCCCGTGTTGCGCAGCTCGTAGAAACGAACACCTGCCCGATTGTTGCCATCCGCATCGACCGTGTGGTTGACCACGATCGACTGGTGATCACCGAAGTTCCGATACTGGAGCCGGGCCATCAGCCGGTTGGCGAGCGCGTCCAGCCGTTGGCTCGGGTTGCCGCCAACGGGCGGCTGCGGGATGCACTGACGCGCGACGCCGTCGGTGGGCCACGTCGTGCAGCCGAGGTCTGAGTCGAACGCGGCGGTGTTCAGCGTCGTCACCAGGTTGAAGGTCGAGTTGGCCGGGTTGACCCAGTCGGTGTGGAACTCTCGGATCTCCAACCGGTCGTTGCCGCCGTCGAACGCTCCGTCGAGCATCATCGTGAAGTAGTTCGGCGCGCCGGCCGGTGGCGGGTTGGCACCGTCCCAGTCCGACGGCAGGATGCGGTTGCGGCGCCCGTTCACGCCGTTGCCCGCGCCGATGCTGAAGGACTGGAACGTGGCAGGCGAACCGCTGAGCATCTGCGCCCGGTCGAACACGTAGGCGCCGACGTTTCCGCCCTCGAAGGTGGACATGTAGAGCCCGTCGGGCCAGATGCCGTACTTCATGTAGTCCTGCGACCGGGGCAGATTGAACTGGTACACGAACCAGTTGCCGGTGGGATCACCGGTCTGCGAATAGGCCGTGCACATCGGGAAGGTGCCCCCCGGCCCGGTCGCCGAGTTCGGGTTGGTGAACTGGCTGATCATCCACCGGTCGACCTGCTGGTCGTAGAGGACGATCGGATCACCCGCGTTCTGATTGCGGCACTGGTCGAACCCGGTGCCCGGCTGGGTGGCGTTGATCCAGATCTGGTTGATCGCGGTCGACGCCAGCCGGGTGTTGCCCTGCTTGTCCCACACCTGGATGTTGGTGTTGACCATCTGGACGTAGTCGTTGGGACCGACGTCACCGTTGGGATCGGGTGGGTTCGCGCCGGTGTTCTGACCCGCGAAGGAAACGAGCGGCGGCGTCAGCTCCTGCGCCGCCTCGCCGCCGGCACCCGCGTTGCTCTGCGCGACCGGATCCGGTTGCGGGGTCGACGCAGTCTGCGCCGTCGTGCTCACGCCGAGGCCCTCGCCGGGTGCCGCCGAGCCCCCCGGACGCCCGCCGAAGTCGCGCAGCGGCTTGATGGTGCGCGCACCAGCGAAAGGAGAGCTCACGTACGGGCCGTTCTTGCTGCGGGTCGTCGTCGAGGTCTGCGACGTTCTCTCCGCCGGCGGGTTGAACACAGCCGCGCCGACCTGCAGCACGAGAAGCGCGCCGAGGAGCGCGCCAAACGTGCGTCGAATCACGCGCCGCACCCCTTGGTCGCGCGCGTAGTGCCGCGGTTGCCATCTCTCCCGATCGAACAGATGCACTCTCCTACTCCCCCCTGGTGGCCGCCGGCGTGCGCCGCCCTACCTCGTCGAGGGGGACTATGGAGATGCGGCCGTCACCGCACCGTCACGGCTCCGTCACCGAGGCCTCAGGATCGGGACCGCACCTCATCATCATCGAGGCCGAATCCCGCAACGAGGTGTGTCATCGCGGGAGAGGGACGAAGCCCGAGCTCGTCGCGCAGGAGCTTGCGGCACGTGCGGTACTGGCGCAGCGCCTCTACGACGTTGCCTTGGAGGAGATGAACCCGTACCAGGCGCCCGTGGGCGCTCTCCCGCAAGGGCTCGGCCGCCACGGCCGACAGCCCGGCCTCGATGGCCTCGGCGAACCTTCCCCTTGCCGCGAGCTGAGCACAGAGTGACTCCAGAGCCTGTAGTCGCAGCTGGCGAAACCGCTCTGCTTCGACGACCACCCAATCCTCGTACCAACCGGGAAGCAGATCAGCGGCGAGGCCTGACGGGTCCAGATCCTCTGGCGAGCACGCGCCGGCTCCGCGAACCAGTCGGGCAATACGAGCGATGGCGTGCCGATGGTCAACCGAGACGTTTTCAGCCAAGCGGATATGCGTGGGCGACACGTCCAACAACCTGCGGATGCCCAGTTGGTGGAGGCGCCACAGGACTGATCGCAGGCAGCCCCCCGCCCGCTGATCAGTCGCATCGGGCCACAGCGTCCCGGCCACCTGGGCTCTGCGCATCCACCGGTCATGGATGCCGAGAAACGCGACGAGCCGTTGGCACGTCAGCGGCAGCTGCACGAGACGCCCATCGTGACGAAGCTCGAACCCGTTCAACAGCAGCAGCCATATATCGGCGGTGGGCGCACTAGCCGTCCGGCCCCGCTCGGGAGACAATGCCCGCACCGTGGCGGTCATCGACTGGCGCGGGTGGCTCGGCAGCGGTCGGCGTCAACGTACCGACACCGGACCTTCTCGACCAGCATCTCTCTTCCTTACACTGGTGCCCCCCCGAGCCGTGGGAGTTGTAGCTGTGCCCGGAGTTCTCCGTCCATAGGTCTGATGACCCAAAAGCGCGCAACGAACTTCTTTGGGCCACATCCATAGGTGCCGGTCGCGATGAGTGCGATCCTCGTGCGGGCCCGGAGCGAACTGCGGACGCGGCGCGCCTGGCTCGGCCTGGCTCTGGTGGCTGCGCTCGGCGCGGGCGCGGTGATGACCGCCTCGGTGGGCGCGCGGCGAACGGACAGTGCCTACGGCCGCTTCGACCGCGCGCAGCGAGGCGCGGACATCGTGATCTTCCCCGAGTTCGGGCCCGGCATCGTCGCCCCACCCTTCGAACAGGTAAGGCGACTCCCGCAGGTGGCGACGGCGGGACGAATGCACCTCCTCGTGTCCGAGCCGGTCCTCGTCGTCTTCGGCGAGGCGCCCGTCGGGACCCGCATCGACCGGCTCAAGCTGCTGAGCGGCCGGCTCCCCCGCGCCCTCTATGAGGTCGCGGTGGGTTTCACCTTCGCCGAGCGCCGCCGCGTCCACTTGGGAAGTCGCATCCCGGTCCGCTTCGCGCCGTCCCCCGACAGCCCGGACGCCCGCATCCGAGCCAGCCTGCGGGTCGTCGGGATCGAGGCCTCCCCCGGTGAGTTCCCGCCCCAATTCGAGGCCGGCGTCGGCACCGACGTTGCTCACGTGGGCCCGGCCACGTTCTCGGCTCTCCGCGGCAAGGTCCTCACCCTCAAGGAGACGGTGGTGCGTCTCCGGCGGGGGGCGGCGGACATCCCGGCGTTCGTGACCGGGCTCCACCGACTCGTCGGAGGACAGCCCGAGCTCAACTCGATCCGGTCCCAACAGGCGGCGAACGTCCAGCGTTCTATCCACCTCCAAGCCGTGGCGCTGTGGCTTCTCGGTGGCCTGCTAGGGCTGGTCACCCTGGGAGTCGTGAGTCAGCTCCTCGCCCGCCAGGCATTCGTCGAAGCTGCCGAGCACTCCACGCTCCGCGCCCTGGGGATGACCCGCGGCCAGCTGTGGGCGTTGGGCATGGTCCGGGCGGGCGCGATCGGCCTCGTCGCGGCCGGGGCCGGGGCGGCCCTTGCGGTGTTCGCCTCCCCCCTCACCCCCATCGGGACGGCCCGGGTGGCCGAGCTTGACCCGGGCGTGACGGTGGATGCGTGGGTCCTGATCCTCGGCGCAGCGGCCACGGTGACCCTGGTCGTGGCCGTGTCTGCCTGGCCGGTCTGGCGCGCGACCGCCGCCGCCCGGCCGGGTCTCGCACCCGGGGACGAAGGCCGGCCGTCGGTGGTCGCACGAACGAGCGCCGCCGCGGGACTGCCGCCGACGCTGAGCGCAGGCGTGCGCATGGCCCTCGAACCAGGGCGAGGCCGGACGGCCGTGCCCGTGCGCAGCTCGCTCCTCGCGGTCATCGTCGCGGTCGCGGCGCTCGTGGGGACGCTGAGCTTCGGCGCCAGCCTCGACCATCTGCTCGGGACGCCGCGCCTCTACGGGTGGAACTGGGACGCCCACGTCACCACCAACACCGATACCGGTGACGCCGACGCGATCGTCCGGTCCATCGGCGGCGACGCTCGCGTCGGAGACCTGGCAGCGGTGGACACGCCGCCCCTGGCGATCGGTCGCACCGAGTTCGACGGGCTGTTCCTGCGCCAGGCCAAGGGTTCCATCCATCCGGTCGTGCTCGAGGGCCGCGCGCCCCGAGGGCCCAATGAGGTCGCCCTCGGCACCGAGACCCTTCGACAGGTCCACGCCCACGTGGGCGCGAGGGTCAGGATCCGGATCACCGCCATCGCCCCCAAGCCTGCGACGTTCCGTGTCGTGGGTCGGGCGGTCGTCCGGCCTCAGTCCGACACCGCCCGTCTGGGGAGCGGCGCGGTGCTCGACTACGCCGCTGAGAGCCGGCTCGTGCCACCCGGCGTCCATCCACCGCCGATCAGCGACGTCGAGCTCCGTCTCGCCCCCGGCGTGGACCGTGCCCGCACGCTCGCCGATCTCGCCAAGCACCTGGGAAGCGACTACCAGCTCACCACGCCGCGGCGCCCGGCCGACCTCGTCAACTTCGGGCGAGTCCAGAACCTGCCGTTGATCTTCGGCGCCATCGTCGGCCTCCTGGGCGCCGCCACCGTGGCCCAGACCCTGATCACCTCGATTCGCCGCCGTCGCCGCGACCTAGCCGTCCTCAAGACGCTCGGGTTCTCCGCGGCGCAGGTGCGCGGAGCGGTGGCCTGGCAGGCGACGACGTTCGCGGTGTTCGCGGTGGCCGTGGGCCTGCCGCTGGGTGTCGCGGCCGGGCGGCTGGCCTGGAGCGGGTTCGCAAACCACCTCGGAGCGGTGTCCGAACCGGTCACCCCGCCCCTGGCGCTCATCGTGACCGTGCCGGCGGCCATCCTCGTCGCCAACCTGATCGCCGCCGTGCCGGCCGCGATCGCGGGCCGTATGCACCCCGCTCCGGTCCTTCGCACGGAATAGGGCATCGGGATCGGACTCTCCCTCCCGGAGGGAGATCCCGAGCTCGTCGAGCCCGGCCGAAGGCTCAAGTAGCCGTTTCCAGCGTCGATGCTCTTTCGGTATGGCTGAGTCGTCCACCCCGAAATTCCCGGGTGGCGAGCTTCCGCCGCCTGAGCGACCGGCGACGCGCAACACCACCCGCGTCGTCGCCGTGATCGCGCTCGCCGCTACGTTCGTCTACCTCGCCTGGCGCATCACCGAGACCGTGAACTGGTCGGTGTGGTGGGTCGCCGTACCGCTCGTGGTGCTCGAGCTCCACGCCGCCGTGAGCCTGGCACTCTTCGCGTATGCCGCCTGGGACACGACGTCGGCGCCGGAAGCGGCGCCCGCGCGGATCGCTCCCGGACGGGTCGCCGTGCTGATCCCCACCTACAACGAGCCGGTGGAGGTCCTGCTGCCGACGGTCGCCGCGGCCGTCGCCCTCGAGCCGACGCACGAGACCTGGGTGCTCGACGACGGGAACCGGCCCGAGACCGAGGCGCTGGCCCGAAAGCTCGGAGCGCACTACCTCGCGCGACCGACTCACGAGCACGCCAAGGCAGGCAACATCAACCACGCGCTCGAGGTCGTCGCGGCTGATTTCATCGCGGTGCTCGACGCCGACCACGTGGCGATGCCGGGCTTCCTCGTCCGCACCCTCGGATATTTCGCCGACCCTCGCATGGCGGTCGTCCAGACGCCGCAGGACTTCTACAACGTCGAGTCCTTCGAGCACGAGCGGCACCAGTCCTGGTTCAAGCGCAACCGGGAGCTTCAGCTCTTCAACGAGCAGGAGCTCTTCTACCGCGTCATCCAGCCGGGAAAGAACCGCTGGGGTGGAGCGTTCTGGTGTGGGACCGGCGCAGTCGTACGGGTTGACGCTCTCCGAGAAGTCGGCGGCGTGGCGGTCGAGACGGTGACGGAGGACATCCACACCACCATCCGGCTGCACCGGCGCGGCTGGCGAAGCGTGTATCACAACGAGGTTCTCGCCCGGGGCCTCGCCGCGGCCGACTCCGATCAATATGCCGCGCAACGCGTGCGGTGGGGTACGGGCGCGATGCAGGTCCTCCGGGTCGAAAACCCGCTGTTGGTGTCCGGCCTCACTCTTCGACAGCGGGTGTCGTACGCGAGCACCGTCCTCGGCTGGTTCGAATCGTGGCGCTCGCTCGGTTACCTGCTCATCCCTCCGCTCGTGCTGTTCACCGGCGCGGTGCCGATTCGAGCTGCCCCTGACACATTTCTGCTCGCCTTCGGCGCGACGTTCCTCCTTCAACGACTCGCGCTGCAGCGCCTTGCTCGCGGACGCGCGCCCGCTTTGCTGTCCACCGTGTTCGAGCTCGTGCGCATGCAGTCCAACGTGCGCGCGACGCTGACATTGATCACCCGTACGCGCACGAGCTTCAGCGTCACGCCCAAGGGTCGCGTGGGTGACGATCGGCGACGAGGTCGGGTGCCTGTCCTTCTGGAGGTGGTCCTCGCGTTGAGCCTGGCCGCTGCCGGGTGGTTCATGGCATCGGCCGCCGGGCTTACTCCGCTGCACTACGGGGTCACGTGGGCCGCCTACGGCGCCGCCCTCTGGCTGGTTGTGAACTGCGCGTTCGTCGCCGCCGCGGCGGCGCGGGTGCGTGATGAGCGGTTCGCGGGTGATCGGCGGGCTGCCGTCCGTTTCGACGTCCACATCGACGCTGAGCTCGAGCGGCGCCCTGTCATCGTCGATGACATCTCCTTGACCGGCGCACGCGTCGTCGTCCCCGAAGGCACGATCGAGATCGGACTGACCACCAGCGAGCTGCGCGTGCAGATCGGTGGCGACCACATCGCCCTCGGCGCCGTCGTGCACTCGCGGCGGCCCGCCGGGAAAGGAAACGAGGCAATCGGGCTGGAGTTCGCCGAAGGCCAGGACGATGTTCGGTCGCGGTTGGCGCTCGCGCTCTTCCAGACGAACGCCGACCCGATCCTCGTCCCGGTACCGATGGAGTCGGACGGCGATCTCCCCGCCGCCAACCGCTCGATGCCCTCCACTGCTGCCTGACCGGACTCCGCAGTCCGTCGATGCCAAGCGGTAGCTGACCAACCGCAGGCTGTAGAGGAATGAGTCAAATACCCCATCGAATTGTGGGTTGCCAACCTCGACAATGACTGCACGACAGGAACCAACGGGGTGCCGTCGAAACAGAAGAGACAAGGGAAAATGGATCTGGTTACCGTTTGGCACTATCTGCAGGCGAAGTCCAACATCGCCGTCGACGAGAAGGGCGCCAGCCTGGTCGAGTACGCGCTCCTCGTCGCCTTGATCGCCGTGGTGTGCATCGCCGCCATCACGCTGCTCGGCAACAGCGCCTCCACCAAGTTCAGCGTCGTGGGCGGCTCGATCGGCGGCTCATAGCTGAGCAGGCTCGCAGTGGGCACGGGGTGCTTCGAGCACCCCCGTGCCTGCGCCCGGTACCCCCTTGCCGAGGTAGGCCATTTGCGGCACACTCGCAGTTAGCACACGGAGTGTGGCTGCCTGATTACGATTTGTAGTCGCTAGCAACGCAGGTCCACGGACCTGGAGGGGGGAAATTGTGGAGCGTCGCCCACGAGCGCGGGACGAGCGCGGCACGAGTCTGGTCGAGTTCGCCTTGATCCTG
The DNA here is from genome assembly GCA_005888325.1 of Actinomycetota bacterium. Taxonomy (NCBI): domain Bacteria; kingdom Bacillati; phylum Actinomycetota; species Actinomycetota bacterium. The sequence goes on along the minus strand of VAWU01000010.1, from coordinate 9,202 downwards.
CCCGTGCTGGTGCTGTTCATCTTCGGCATCATCGACTTCGGCTGGGCCTTCTCCCAACAGCTTTCGCTCAAGCACGCGGCCCGCGAAGGCGTACGGGCGGCAGTGGTCAACAACGGTGCCGCCGCCCTGACCAACGCGCAGCTCAAGGCCCTCATCGTGAGCCGGAGCAGCGGGGTCGACCTTGCCCCTGCCGACAGCCACATCTATCTGAGCCGCACCGACTCCAACGGCGACGGCCGGGCGGACTCGGGCGACCTGGCACGGGTGGAGGTGTGCGTGCCCTTGCAGTCCCTCAGTGGCGTCTCGAGCCGGTTCTTGAGCGGCACCCTGCGGGCCACGGTCGAGATGCGCGTGGAGCAGGACGTGACGTGGAGCACTGACACCGGAGCCGACCCATGCGCCTAGTCACCCGGACTCGCCGCGACGAGAGCGGCGTCACGATCATCCTCTTCGCCCTCACGGTCGTCGTGCTGCTCATCATGGCGAGCTTCGCGGTGGACCTGGGTCAGACCTACAACGAGCGGAACCAAGATCAAGCCAGCGCCGACAGCGGCGTGCTCGGTGGCGCCCTCAAGCTCTTCACCACCCCGGCGAACCCCGTCAGCGCTGCGGTGGCCGAGGCACGCGACTTCGTCGACCGCGACCTCGGGCGCGCCGTGCCCGCGGCAGCCTGGACGAACTGCACCGACAGCGGCCACCTGTACTGGACCTCGGACGACCCCGCGCTCGGCGTGGCCAATGCGAGTCAGTGCATCAGCTTCGATCAGGGCTTCACCAAGATGCGCGTCGTCGTGCCGACCCAACAGGTACGCACCGCCTTCGCGTCGGTGATCGGCATCAACTCGTTGTCCGCCACCGCCTTGGCTGAGGCGGGCGCCGCGGGCGCGGGTGCAGCCGGCACGTTGCCATTCTCCGTGTTCAGCGGGGCAACCGCCGGCAACGAGACCTGTCTCAAGGGTGGCACGAACGCGAGCTCCTCGAGTGACTGCGGCGGTTCCACGAACGGGCAGTTCGGTGCGTTCAACCCGTATTTCTACACCGCGGTCAACGGCAACCCGGCCAGCATCTGCACGTCGGGCGATCAGACCCAGCCCCTGGCCCGAGCCGTGGCCGACGGCCTCGATCATCGAATCGGCTTCTACGCTTCCTACACCGTCGGCGACCCCGAGCGGCGCAACGGCTCGGGCTGTCCCCAAGCCGCCCTGCCCGCGCTGCCCAACACGGTCGACCGGAGCCAGGGGTTCAGCTCGAACGACGTCACCTTCGGGTTCCTCGCCGGCGGCGCCTGGCCCTCCAACACCGATGCGTTCACCGGGCGCCTCACCAGGGGCCCGTATGTGAGTGCCAACGTGAGCATCTTCGGCCGCAACATCGACAACTCGCCGCTGTGGGCGTTCATCACGTCGAATGCCAACCTGCCCGCCAGCTGCGTGACTGCCCGCGCCCAACCCACGAGCTTCTCTCCCGCGTCGGCGCCGCTCTACAAAGCCACGATGAAGCAGTGCCTCGTCGACTGGGCCGCGCCGAATGCGACCTACGACCAGCTCTTCGTGACGGACCTGGGCCGCAGTCCGCGCTTCGCCTCGGTCCCGAAGTTCGCCGAGACGCAGAACGCCGCCGGAACCTTCTTCCACGTCGTCGGCTTCGTGCCCGTCTTCGTGGAGGCCATCTACTCGGGCGTGCCCTCCAACGGCACTTGCACCAACTCGGTTCCCAACGCCATCCCGCCGAACAGCGGCAACGGCACGACCTGCATCCACGAGCCCGGCCTGTCCACCACCATGTCCCAGAACAACAACAACAACGGGCGCCTGGACTCGGTGAGCGGTCTGGTGCTGGGGTGTCGGATGCTGGCCCGGGATCAGTGCCAGGCGCTCAGCACGGCGAACCCCAACGACCCCAGTGGCATCATCTTCACGCTGAACCTTTCCCGCTGAGGCGCGCGTGCGTCGACTTGGGGGCGGTGGGGTATGCCCTCGGCCATCGGGCGCGGCAGGGAGGGGCTACAGGATGAACCGATCGTCGAAGCGGGTGCGCGGCATCATCGTGGCCGGGGGGATGGCGGCCTGCGGCGTCCTGGCCCTCGCGTTTCCTGCGGGCGCGACACCTACCACGGTGGGATACCGCGACTTCTCGTACGCCGGCACGACCGCACCGACGGCTGACAAAGGGCAGAGCAAGCTGTGGTTCCACGACTCGCGTTGGTGGGGGGTGCTGTTTCGTCCCACGCCCAGCGGCGGCAACTTCTACATTCACCGCCTCGATGCGACCACCCAGAGCTGGGTGAGCACCGGTGTGTTGGTCGACCCCCGCAGCAACGTTCGCCCCGACGCGCTGTCGCACGGGTCGCAGCTCTATGTCGCCTCCTCCAGCCCGAGCCCGAACGCCACGCTCGACCGCACGATCAAGTTCTGGCGCTACAGCTACGACCGCGTGGCCAAGACCTATCACGTCGACCCCGGCTTCCCCACCACCATCGGCCAGGGCCAGACCGAAGGTGTGGTCATCGACCGGGACAGCAAGGGGGTGGTGTGGGCCACCTTCGTGACGAACGGCAAGGTGAAGGTCACCCACACGAACGGCTCCGATGCGCTGTGGGTCAAGCCCTACCAGCTGCCGGTAGGGACGGCGGCCACCGTGAAGCCGGAGCCCGACGGCGACGTCTCGGCGGTCGTGCACTACGGCGGCACCAAGACCGGCATCATGTGGAGCAACCAGGCCGTCGCCGATCCCAACACCCAGCCGATGCACTTCTACTTCGCCGTCCACGTCGACGGCGCCAGCGATCAGTCGTGGACCCTCACCACCGCGGCGTCGGGCATCCGCGTCGCCGACGACCACATCCACCTGCAGGCCTTGCCGCCGGGTGATCCGGCCGGGTCGCTGCTGGCGGCCGTCAAGACGTCGAAGACCGTGAGCACCGACCCGCTGAACGAGCTCCTGGTACTACGCGCCGGCACGTGGAAGCCCTACACGTTCGGGACCGTGGGCGATGGCCACACCCGTCCGATCGTCCAGCTCGACGCCGACAATCGACAGGTCTACATGTTCGCCACCTCGAGGTGCTGCACCGGTGGTTCGATCCTCTTCAAGCGCACCAGCCTGGACGCCATCGCCTTCCCGCCCGGGAAGGGAGCGCCGTTCATCAAGAGCGCCACCGACTTCCACATCTCCGATGCGTCGGGCACGAAGCAGCGACTGGGCCACCGGACGGGCGTCACGGTGCTGGCCGGGGATGACCAGACGGACTTCTACCTCCACAATTACCAGGCCCTCTGAGCGCGGACACCCGCGGGTCCGGCGCGCCCCGCGGCGCGCCGGTGATACCCCGGATAGAACGACTGAGCCTGTGCGGCAGGGCGATCAGTCGAGATTGGCGCAGGCAACCTTGTTGGCGGTCGACGGCAGCGACAGGTCGTGGACCACGACGGACAGGGTGTCCGGGTTGGCCACGTAGTCGGCCGTGGTGTCGACATTGGCGATGCCCGCCCCGTTCGCAAACCACGGCCCGTCACCCGGCCAGATCTCGTTCGGCGGCGTCGCCCCGGCGACCGGACCATCCTGCTGGAAGTGGCCGTCGGCGTCACCGTTCTCGCAACGCTGCTTGTGGACGTGCGAGGCGTAATGGCCGCCGGGCGTGAGGCCGTCGACATGGATGGTCACGAAGGTGCCCCCGCTGGGACGGCGCACGAGCTGGGCGCGGCCACCGATGTCCTGTCCGGCACCGGCGGCAAAGGCGTGGAAGTCGCCCCGGGCGACGACGCCCTCAGCCGACGAGGCCGCGGGGCCGAGCGCCATCAGCAGGCCTCCCGCGGTCAAAGCCGAGACGGCCAGGGTCGAATACTTCAGCTTTCGCTTCATGCTGCTTCCCCTCCATGTGGGTGCCCGACGACGTTCCCCGGGTCTCGTGGACCACGGTAAGAGGACGGCGGGGGCGCGAACACCGTGTGTACCGGCATGTTCGAGGTCGTGTCCACCCCATGACCGGGGGTGTTCATGACATCCCGGAGCCGAGGCGGTGTGGTGTCAGCGCTCCTCCCGACGAGCGCGCTTGACTCAGTGAAGCGTGAAGGCCACCGCGGAAGCGCCTGCGGCAACGACAACGTGAGTCCCCTTGGCCGCGGGAGTCGCGAAGCGCGTGACGTCGCCGACCTCCGCGCGGAAACGCTCGGCCCCCGACGTCGCGTCGAGGGCGTGCATCGTGCCGCCTATGTCGACCGACCACACCGCGCCGCCCGCGACGATGGGGGACCCGACGCTCTTGCCCACCGCGCGCCACGCGACGACGAAGCGGTTTGCTTCTACCCGCAAGGCCACCAGCCCGTCCTGGCACGGGACATACACGTAGGGGTCGGACCAAGCGGCGCCGCCGTAGGCGCCCCGACAGACGCGTGCCGAGAACTGCTCACCGCCGACCTGACCCAGGTGATCGGCGGCGAGCAGGTAACCGGTCCCCGCCTTCCCCGCCACGAAGATCCGTCCGCCACTCAAGAGGGCCGGTCCGAGCGAGCCGATGTCGACGTCGCCTCGATTGAGCTGAACCCAGTCTCTGTCGGCGAAGTAGTCGGCGACCACCAGGTCGGGGGTCAGCCGGATGACCGCGTTGCCGTAGTCGAACGCCGAGGTCGATTGGCTGTTCCCGGTGGCGACGTAGAGTGCGCCGTTTCCATCCACGGTCGGCCCGGGTGGCGCCCAGATCCCGGCCTCGCGAGCGGTGGGGACCTCGTAGCTGAGCAGATCGCCGCTCCCGTCGAGCGCAGACGCCACGACCGCGCCCTTGTAGGGCCCACAGTCGCCGAAGAGTCCGCCGAAGGCGACGTACACCCGCCCACCGGAGATCGTCAGCGCGCCGCGTTGTTGCTCAACGCGCGGATCGAGGCCGGGTGGGTCGATCGGCCGGTGGAACCTCACATGTCCGTTGGTGAGGTCGAGCGCGAAGAGCTCGTGATGATGATCGCCGCGCAGGAAGGCCACCGCGAACAGCGTCTGAGCGGCGACGTCGATCACCGGCGTTCCGGTGATGCCCGACGGATCGATGTTGCCGCAGGGCAGGTCGGCACCGGCGACGGGCTCACCCAGCGCGGCGCGCCACGTGACCGTTCCGTTCGCGGCGTCCAGGGCGTAGACGGAGTTGGCTTCAGTGGCCAGGTACACCCGGTCCCCCACGATCAGCGGAGAGGCGTAGATCGTCGCGTCCAGTGGCGTGGAACGCCATGACTGGCGGGGCTGCCCGAGCGACCCGTCGCCGCCGACGCCGGTGCGGGCCGCGTCGTGGTGGAAGGTGGGCCACTCATCTGTCGAGCTCTGCCCGCCGGCGGAGCTCGGTCGCGACGAGGACGGCGAGGACGCTCGAAGCCGCGGCGTGCGGTTCCCCCCGGACCCGCCCGATGAGCACGCGGCAAGCAAGGCGACGATGCACAGCGCGCTCCCGCGTCGGAACGGGACGAGGGGACGCATTCGTCCGGCCATGGCATCGATCGTATGGTGTGCGGCCCCGTTCGGCGCTCGAGTCAAGCGACCCGGCGGCGGTGGCTACCGCTTCACGATCTTCTCGACGCCGCTGTAGTCGATCCGGGTCTGCCGGCCCGTCGTCTTCGCGTAGTTCATGATGAAGGAACCGGATCCGGTGATGGCTCCTCCGGGACCGTTCTGCAGCTGGCCCCGACCGGAGCCGTCAATGATCCGCAACACATCCCCATTGGGCGTGTTGGCGCCCGGATCGCCGGCATCGGCGGTCACCCAGGCGTTCACCGTGTCCTTGGTGGTGACGGCGATGACGTCATTGCCGGCCAGGGCCTGAATGCCCAGCCGTTCGAGGCTGCCAGTCACTGAACGCAGGGCGAGCAGCGTCGCGACCTGGCTCACCGCCGTCGTGTCCACCAACGCGGTGATGGTCTCCGGGTTGTTGGTCCCCGCGATCGTGGCGAGGTCACTGCCCGCGAGCGCGTCGAGGCTCAGCTGGCTCACTGCGGTGAACGCGATCAGCTGGCCCACGCCGACTCGGTTCAGGTTGCCCGCGGCCGCGCCCGTCGGTCGGTAGGCGATTTGGTCGTCGCCGGGGGTGCCCAGGATGTCGAGCGGTCCGTTGCCCGTGTCGAGGTTCACAAAGGGAATGCCGACGATGCCGATCTTGCCGCTGGCGCCCGGCACCCCGGCGTAGCCGTTGACCGTCCCCGCCCCGAGGTCGACGGTCACCGGACCGACGTTCTGCACCGCCGTCGCGCCAGGCAGTGTGAGGGACTGGTTGGCGATGGTGACCTTCAGCGCGGACGACGGCGAGCTGACGTTTCCTGCCAGGTCTTCCTGGGTCGCGGTGATCTGGTAGACGCCGTCGCCCAGAGACCCGGTGGTGATCTGATACGCGCCGGTGCCCGATGACGCCGTTCCTTCCCCCACGAGCAGGCCGTTGGCGTAGAGGCGGACGATGGCGTTTGGCGCAGCCGTCCCCACGAAAGTCGGGCGCGTCAGGGTGGTGACATTGTCGTCATCCACGCCACCGGTGTCGGCGGAGGACAAGAGGTCGGGCGGCCCGAGCGTGCCCGGCGAGCCGGTGATGATTCGCACCGCCAATGCCCCCGACTCGGGTCCGAGGCCCACCGCGTGAGGCGTGGGCGACCGCGGATCGATGATCACCGCACGCGCGGTGATGAAGTTGAGGCCATTCGACAGCGCGACCGCCGGGGTCACGCTGAAGATGTCGCCGCCGACAGGGAGCGCGTAGCCAAGCAGGGTCCCGTTGCCATAGACCGCGACCTTGTAGCCGGGGGGATCGGTGGCCGGGTTGGTCCCAGCCGAGAACGCGACGCCGGCGAGGTTCGTCGTGTCCAACCGCACCAGCAACGTCGGTGTCGCGTTGGCGGTGACGTTGTCGGTGCTGCTCGAGCCGGTATCGCTGCCTGGGGCGAGCGCGACGCCACTGGGCACGGGTGCCGCGACATTGGCCAGGTTGAGGTTGTAGACGTTCAGCGAGGGGAACTGGGTCACCGCCGCCGGCGCGCCGGGATCCGCGTA
>VAWU01000010.1:0-2183 GCA_005888325.1 Actinomycetota bacterium | reverse complement strand
GAAGGTGAGCGATTCGGTCGGGTTCGCATCGAGCCCCGCCGTGCTCGTGGCGACCACGTTGCCGTTGCGATCCTGGACCTGGACATCGAGATCCGACACGCGGGCGTTGGCGCCGATGGTGACGTCGAGGCGACCCGTGGCGAGCGCGGTGACCTTGAAGAAGTCCTCGTCCGCGTTGCGGTGGATCGTCAGTCCCGGTTCGCTGTACGAGGCGTGCGCGCCGAGATCGGTGGCCACGCCGGCCGCTCGTGCGTCATTCGGCTCGAACCGGTCGGGGAAGGCGCCGGTGATGGAGAACACGTCGAAGAGGATCTGTTGGCCGGTGGCAGTGGCGCCGTTGAAGGTGTTGCCCGTGAACGCGGCGTACGCGATGCCATCGGTCGCCGCCAGCCCGTTGTACTCACCGATGCGACGCGTCGGCGGGTTGTCAGGCGGGTTGCCGAAGTTCGGCGCGCCCACATCGGTGTCGAAGCCGATGTCGTTGACGCGAACGTCGTTCCGGAAGGTCAACGCACCGTCTCTACTGAACGTTGGCGTTGGTCTGACCTCGGCGGGTGTCGTACCAGGTGATGACCAGGTTGCCGTCCTGATCCATCGCCCCCGTCGGGAACGCCTGCAACGTCCCCGTCGGGCCGTGATCGACCTTGACCGGCGCGGCCCAGGTCTGGCCATTGTCGGTCGAACGGGCCAGCACGACGTCGCCGTCGTCCCCGTTGGCGTAGGCGTTGTTGGGATCGTCGTTGGTGATCACGTAGATGTTGCCGGGCCGAACGGGATCCGGCACGACGTAGCCAACCGCTGACCCTTGCATGAGGAAGTCCGCGTTGGGGATCGCTCCCGCCTGCGGTTGTCGGTTGCAGGTCACCGCGGCGGCGCCCGCCCCGAAGGCGTAGTTGGCCTGGGTGATGGTGCCGTTGGCGAGGTTGGCGCCCCCGGTGCTGTCCCGGATCACGCGGATACGTCCGGCGGTGGCGGCGCCGCAGGTATCGGTGTGATAGGCGAGGTACACGTCGCCGTTCGGGGCGACGGCCACGTGCGCCTGATGCCGGAAGCCCTCCCCCGCACCGGTGGCGACTGCCCTCGGTGCGGAGAACGTGGCGCCGGAGTTGATCGACCGGGAGAAGAACTCTTCGGTGGGCGTGTTGTCGAAACGGGTCCAGTGGAGATAGAGATTGCCGGCGAAGGGGCTGTCGGCGTTGGCGTCAGCTGCGAGCCACGGCTTGTCGTCGGAGTGCAGCCCGGGTGTGACGTCGACCTCCGCGCCCACGAGTGCACCCGTGACCGGGTTGACCTGTTGCACGAAGATGCTGATGTCGATGCGGTTGTTCGGCGTGACCGAGGTGTCGAAGAGCGCGCGCAGATAGGTCCAGAAGAGCCGGCCCTGCTGGTCGAAGGCAATGACATCGTCACCCGAGTTGCGCCAGGCCTGATTGGGTCCCGGCGTCGGGGGCGCGGCCGCCACCGCCACTGTCGTCGGGAACGTGCGCCCGAAATCCGTTGAGATGGCGAGGTTGTTGACGTCGCTCACGACCACGTTCTGGGGATTGAGCGGATTCACCACCGCGGCATGCGGCTCGTTGTTCTGGAACCCGACGGGAACGTCGGTGGCCGCCGCCGCGCGCGTCACCTGCGATACCGGCGCGACGAGTCCGACGGATACGGCCAGGAACGCCGCCAACACCTGGGTCCGCGACACGCGCGCGCACAAAGGGACTGCGGACCGGTCCGCCATGGTGCCCTCCCCCCGACGCAGAACTCGCGTCTGCGCCCTCCTGCGTGGACGCTATGACAGAGTGACCACTGCGGCAAGAGGGGCAATACGGACTTGATGGGTCGATCATCACGGTTGCGCGCGCCGCGCCCAACCGATGCCACGGGGCGCGAGAAGACGTCCCATTCCGGCTGACGTAGCCTCGGCGTACCTCGGAAGAAAGGGCGCGCGATGGCTCCGTTTCCCGGCATTGCCCATGTCGCTGTCACCGTGAGCGACCTCGGACGCAGCACCCGATGGTATGAGCGTCTCTTCGACGCCAAGCCCGTGCTCGACGAGGACACCGGCCCGTTCCACCACGTCGTCTGGCTACTCGGTGGCCCCACGCTGTTCGGGATCCACCAACACTCTCAACCCGAGAGCAGCGACGCCTTCAGCGAGCTCCGACCCGGGCTCGACCATGTCGGCTTCG
>VAWU01000009.1:39073-45719 GCA_005888325.1 Actinomycetota bacterium | reverse complement strand
ATCTCGCGGTTCGCCACGCTCACCGTCCCGTAGACCGCCCCCTGCACCCGCTGTGCCAGCGCGAGCGCCTCGGCGGGATCGCCCACGTCGGGGCACACGATGAGGAACTCGTCGCCGCCGAAACGCCCGACGATGTCCCGGCCCCGGACCGCGGCGCGCAGACGGTCGGCCACGACCACCAGCAGCTCGTCGCCGGCCGCGTGACCCAGCGTGTCGTTCACGGACTTGAACCCGTCGATGTCGAGGAAGGCCACGCCCGTGGTCGACGTCGCGCTGGCGGCCAGGGCCGCCTCCAGCGCGGCCATGATCGAGGCCCGGTTGTGACAGCGGGTGAGGACGTCGTAGGTGGCCCGATGCTCGAGCTCGCCCCGCAGGCGCACGCTGTCGGTCACGTCTTCGACGCAGACGATGGCCCCGCTCACCTCGCCGCCGTCGTCGGTGAGCGAGCGCAACAGGATGCGGGAGAAGCGCAGCTCCTCGCTCCCCGGACGCCGGAGGCGGACCTCGAGGGTGGCGTCGCGCCCGTCGATGAGCACGCCGTCGAGCGCCTCTTCGAGCGAGGGCCAGTCGTCGGCCGCCACGCTTCTGAGCTGGTCACGCACGGTGCCGCAGGGCGCGACGCCCACGATCTCGCCCAGGCGCTCGTTGGCGTAGAGCACCCCCCCGGCCCGGTCGACCTGGAAGACCCCGAGGGGCAGCGCCTCGGCCAGGCGGTGCAACAGCTGCTCGCGGGCCCGCACCGCCTCGTGCGCCGCCATCTCGTCGGAGATGTCCATGAGCTCGGCCCGCACGTAGCCGTGGGCGGGGTCGTCGAGCAGGTTGTGGTTCGTGATCTCCAGCCACACCCACGAGCCGTCCCGGCGCCGGTGCCGCAGCCGGACGCGATTGCTCTGGCCGGGCCGGGCCAGCATCTCCATCCAGCTCTCCACCGCCCGCTCGCGGTCGTCGGGGTGGATGAACTCGAGCGAGCGCTGGCCCACCATCTCCTCCGGTGTCCAGCCGAGCATCTGGGTCGTCGCCCCGTCGATGGCCACCAGCACCGCGAGCTCGTTCTTGCGCGTGGTCGAGAAGCGCGTGACGACGGCCGGCATGTCGGGAAGGCCGTCCAGCACAGCCTGCGCGTCGCCATCTTCGGCAACCAGCACGACGATGAAGACGCCATGATGTTCCCGGACGTCGAAGAAGTGCAGCTCCGCCGAACGGCCCGGAAAGTTCATCAGCTCGACCGTCGCACGGGCGGCACCGGTTTGCCGAGCTCGATCCCAGGTCGTGATCATCACCTCCACGTCCCGGGCCGCGACGAGGTGCAGGGCGGAGCGGCCGGCGAGGACCTTGTGGCCGTTCAGCGGCACCGAGGCAGGCATCGGTACGCGGAGACCATCGGCATTCGCCGCGGAAACGACAGCCTCCGGGTGCTGGTCGAGCAGCACCGTCAGCGCGCGGTCGAGCGCCTGGGCATCGGTCGAGGCGGGCTGGTCCACCTTGTCGTGTTCGTCCACCACCGAGGCCCGCTTGAGCAGCTGATCCTCGAGATGACCCAACACCCGCGCGCCAACGCTGCCGCGTCAGCGGGCTCGGAGGCGGGGGCGCTCAGTAATGCGTCGTCTCGAGCTCGTTCGGGTCGGCGATCGGGGTCTCCCACACCGGACCCGGGCCATCCGGGTCGATGATGGTGGTCCCGGCGCTGGCAAAGAACGTCGCGATCTGGAGCTGGCCCATCTGGCGGCCGCTGATGCGCGGGTCGAGCAGGAACCCGTGCGGGTTGGTGCTCGCGGTTGGCGTGAGGTCGTTGCGGTAGAAGCTGACGACGTCGCGGAGAAATCCGGCCCTAGTGAGCGTGGCGCTTGTCGGGTTGGGCACCGTCATGTCGCCGAACGCAAACTGATACAGGACCTTCTTCACCGGATGGCCGGCGGGCGGGCGCTTGCGCTCGAGCGGTGCGAACGTCTCCGGGCTCCCGGGTCGGTCGATCCAGTTGGTGCGGGCGCCCGCCAACTGGATGGGGATGGCGCCCGGGTAGGGATCCGTGACGGGCGGGTCGAGGTAGAGCGGCACCGACTCGGTGAAGCCGTCCGCGCCCGGCCCACCGTTGAGCAGCGACGGGATGCGGTTCGCCAGCTCGGTCGCGAGCACCGGGCGAAACGCCGGTGAGAGGCGGGCGATCTCGACGATCGGGCCGCCGGGGACGTTGAGCGCACCGACCGGCACGAGGGGGTCGACGCCCATGACCATCGTCCCGTAGATCCCGCCCAGGCTCTGCGCGTAGTAGTCGACGTCGGTCGGCCGCAGATCGTCGGTGCCGTCACCGTCGACGTCGACGCCGCGGCCGATCGCGCGTACGAGGGCCATGTTGTCGGCGGCCGTCTGCCGCAGGCCGTCACGCAGCGCGACGCTCGCGTACCTGCTGGGTTGGCCGAGCGTGCTGACACCCTCCTGATCGGTGATCGTGCCGTCGTGGTTCAGGTCGACGCCGCGACCGAACCCGGAGAAGCGCACCGTCGTCGGCGGGACGGCGAGGTCGACGCCGGCCTCACTGCGCGGCCCGAAGGCGTGGCCGACCGGGTCGATGGCGATGGTGGCGATGCCCCGCTTCAGGTTCTCGTCGCTCGCGAGGAACAGGTCGTACTTCGACCGGGTGATACCGGGGCCGAAGATGGCGACGGGCCACCCGCCCGCGGGCTTGATGCCGGTCGGAAGGATGAGCGTGAACCCCACCTCCGCGAGACCGGTGATCGCCGGGGCACCGGTTCGGGTCGGGGTCTGAGGGATCTTGCGATCGGCGTCAAGCCACGACGGCGACAGGTAGGAGCCGAACGCATACGTGGCCGCTCCCGGGATGGCGGAGTCCAACACCATGTGCTCTACGAGCGGCCCGCTACCTGTGTCGTCGAAACGGCGAACCATGGTGACGTTGGTCGCCGGGTAAACGGTGCGCGTGCCGTCCGGCCGCACGAAATGCAGGCCACGATCGGCGGCGGCGATGCCCGCCGCGGTGTATGCGCTGCCGTCGTCGAGTTGCGCCTGCATCTGGCGCAGGCCGACCGTCGCGCTCATGGTCGTGAACGTGGCCGTGCCCGACTGGCCGTTGATGCCGGAGGTCACGGTGACGTGGTAGGTCGAGGACTCTCGCAGTTGATGCTTGGGGTGCCCGTAGAGGGTGTTCGTCGAGGGATCCCACACGAGCCGCACGAGAGGCATGCGCGCGACCCTGCAGCTGCAGACACGCTCGAGGTAGAGGTTCGTGCCGTTCACCTTCGAGACGTCGATCGGGCCGGAGAACTTGATCTTCAGGTTGGGGTCGAGGTCGAACCCGTCGAGCTGGTCGACGAGCGCGATCTCGTTGCATTTCGACACCTGGACCGAGCAGTTCGTCATCGGCAGGTTGACCCGCCGGCCCGTGAGCTGCGACGCGTCGGCCACGGTGAAGGTGTCGTTGGGGAAGATCGAGAGCGGCAGGGGGACGGCGTGGGCCACGGCCCCCAAGCCGTTGATTGCGAGCGTGGCCCCGAGCAGCGGCACGATCACGAGTAGGCGTCGGCGCATGGCCTGGAACCTCCTGTTCGGGGCAGGCGGCAGCGCCCCCCCAGGGCGCCGACGTTACCCGCAACCGAGGGGGCTCAGCCGTCAAGTCTGGCGCCAGATGACCGATAGATGAAGGAGGAGAGAAGTCGGGGAGGAGTCGTGTTTCGCAAACGTCAGGTGCAAGAGACACCCACTGCGGCCGTGAAGCGGATGCCGTCGTGGGGCCAGCCCGCGCCCTGTCCGAACTGTGGTGTCCTCGGTGTTCTCCTCCACGTCGATCCCGTCAATGTCGTGATGCACCTCAGGTGCCGGGCCTGTGGCACTGAATGGCAACTCGGTGAAGGGGACGTGGAGAATGCCCCAAACGCTGAGCAGCGCGCCCGGGCTCGGGCGCTGAAGGAAGAGGAAGAGGCAGTTCGCGGCGCGCGCCTGGCTGCTGCCGGCGCCGAAGCCGACTGGCAATCCTTCCGCGAGAAGCTCGAGGGCGAAGGCATCGAGGAAGCCCGTTAGGCGCCCTCGCCGCCGACGGCCGCGCCGAGGGTCCCGAGACCTTCGAGCTCACGCTGTTCGCCCCGAAGCGAGCGGTGATGGCCGACGACCGGGCCGTGGTGACGATCCGCGACGGCTGACTGTCGCCGTCGTAGCTATCGCGGCCGTTCCCAAACTGAGATGTGCTTCCTGCTCTGGCTCGTGAATGGCGAGCGATCCCAGTCACCCCAACGTTCCCGCAAATTCAATCCGGCGATTCGGGCCATGAGATCGAGCTCGGCGGGCCAGACGTAGCGATACGGCGAGTCGAAAAGCGCGACGCGATCACCGGCGATGAAATAGTGGTGCGATACCCCCTGCTGGGTCGCGACATCGATCTCGTCGAAGCCGATGTGCGAAGGGCTCACGTCGAATGGCAATGCCAGCGCGTCCGGAGGGAGACGCTGCAGGTCGGGAACCCAGAGCTCGATGACCAACCGGCCTCCGAGAGCGAGGTGCCGAGCCGCGTTCCGGAAACACTCGACCTGCTCGTCCTGCGCCGTCAGGTTCGAGATGGCGTTGTACACGAGATAGACCAGCGAGAAGCTTCCGGACACCCTGGTCGTGGCAAAGTCGCCAACGGTCACGACAAGGGCCTCGGACTCGGGCTTCGCGCGAAGTTGCTTCACCATGTCCGGTGAGATCTCGATGCCGTGGACCTCGACGCCCCTCTGACTCAGAGGCAATGCGACCCTGCCAGTACCGATGCCGAATTCCAGCGCAGCGCCGTCACGAGCAGCATCGGCGAGAAAGCTCACCGTCGGTTCAAGAACGCGAGGCTCATACATGTCCGACGAGCCCAGGTCGTAGCCCTCAGCGAAGCGTCCGGTGAAGATGTTCTGCGGCACGCTGTGACTCTCGCAGACGCAGCGCCGCGATCGCTGGCATTTCTTCGCCGCTCGCCTTCGCCATGCAAGCGACAAACGGAAATCTCCGCGGACGCGAGGGACCGCCGGTGAGAGCATGAGCGCGTGCCGTCGTTCTTCGACCCTCCGCCCCCTTCCACGCCTCCCCCGCTACCTCCCGCGCTGCGCCTGCCACCCTGGGCTGGTCCCCCGGCACGGGTGTTGGGCGAGCTTGTGCATGACCGGGTCCTGATCTACGGCGCTTCTGGGCTCGCCGTGACGCTCGAGCATCTGCGCGCCTATCCCGAGGGCTTCGAGTTCCGCGTCTGCGTGCGCTCCCGCCACGCGCTGAGCGGGTTCGGCTTTCCGCATGGGATCGGGATCCGTGCCGTGGGCCCGATGAGCGTCCCAGGCCATCAGGTCCTCCTGGCCGACCAACAGCTGCGCCTCGGGTTGGGCTTCGCCGACGGCACTCGGGTGACGAACCTTTCACCGCTGGTCGGCGTGGGGCTGGGTGACACACCGCCCAAGCCGCTGCTGGTGCAACAGGGTGTGAGTGGCATCGGCGGCCGCTGGGACCAGCGTTACTGGGTCCCCGATGGACCCCTCGCAGCCGTGGTGGAGTGGAAGGGCCATGGAGTTCCTGAGACGCAGGTCGACCTCGACGCCGCCGCGATCCGCGCCGCGGCCCAGACTGCGCAGTCGCTCTGGGAGGAGCAGCCGGGTCCGTCGTCCGCGCTTTTCCCCCAACCGGGCTTCGGCGTCGCCTTCGCCCCGGATCCCGCGCCGACGGGCCGGACACCCTCCGACGAGGAGACCGCCCGCCGCGCGGTCGAAGCCGCCTTCGCCGGCATGCAGGAGCTGCGGAACGACGAGATGGTCAACGTCGAAGGAGGCGAGCGGCTGGGACCGACGCTACGCGAGCTGCACCGGCGCTTCGGGGGCACCGCGCAGACCGCAGTCCACCGCGTCGAGCGCGTCACATTCGTCAGCGAGAGTGAGGCCGCGGTGTGGTTCTCGGTTTGGTTGGGTGCCTCGTCGCCCTACCTCCCCACGCATCGCGGCGGAGCGGTTGTCGTGGACGGTCGCTGGAAGGTGAGCCGCGCGACGTTCTGCGCCCTCCTGGCGCGAGTGGGCGTCGCGTGTCGACCAGTGAACTGACTGTGCCTAGCGGCGCGCCCGCTAGGTTGGCGAGCCATGAGCGAGTCGGGGCGGAGCGAGGAGGCGCGGGCAGCCTATGGACGCTACGTCGCCGCGCGGGAAAAGGTGCAACGCGGTGAAGCCCGATGGTCGGTGCTCGCCGAACAGCTGTTCACCGAGAACGCCGTCTTCGTCGATCCGGCGTGGGGTCGCATGGAGGGCCGAGCAGCGATCGCCCGCTTCCTCGACGACAGCATGGCGGGCCTCGACGGCTGGACGTTCCCCGAAGAGTGGACCATGGTCGAGGGCGACCGGGTCGTGTCGTTCTGGTGGAATCGCCTGCCCGGCACCACGGCAGACGGTCAGCCGCTCCAGGCGCCGGGTGTCTCGATCCTGCGTTACGCCGGCGACGGACGATTCGACTACGAGCTCGACATCCTCAACATGGCCGAGGTCTTCGAGCTGATGAAGGTGAGCGACTGGCAGACGAGCGCCACGATGCACACGCCTCCGGAGAAGCCCGATCGCAATCCCGCACCCCCAGGCTGACGCCGAGTTACCGGCGCGCGCCCCCGGCTTCCGTTCTCGTAGGAACTGGTCGACGAGCTCGG
>VAWU01000009.1:27358-39051 GCA_005888325.1 Actinomycetota bacterium | reverse complement strand
CATGGTGACGGTGTACGAGCCCGCGGGAGGAGCCGACGGCCTGGCCGGTCTGGCCGGCGCGTGGCACGCCAGGGTGATGGCGGACGAGGTGGTCAGCCACGCGTTCAGCCACGGGTTCCATCCGCAGCACACAGAGAGGCTGGCCGCGTACTGGGGGGAAGCACTCGGTGGTCCGAGTCGGTACTCGGAGACCTACGGCGACGAGACCTCAGTCGTTCGCCTCCACAGTGGCAACGGGGCGCACGAGGAGATGAACCGTCGCGCGATCTCCTGCTTCGACCAGGCCTTGGTCGACGTCGGCCTCGACGGGAACGATCGGCTCCGACAGGTCCTGCATGACTACTTCGCGTGGGCGACCACAACGACGATGTCCCGGTATCACCGCTCCGCCGACGACGTACCAGAAGGCCTGCGGATTCCACGCTGGTCCTGGGACGGACTCGTCGGCGACACCGGTTCTCGCGACAGTTGAGCTCGCGCCGCTCGGCCGTCTGAGCATGATGACAGCAGTGCGCCGCTTCCGAGTGCCGCCCGCTCTCGCCGCCATTGCTGTCACAGCCATCTACGGAACCGTCAATGTCGGGGTTCCAATCGCGCTGTCGACGCTTGGTCCGAAGCGTGGTTGGGAGGACACGCGTCCAGGCGTGGCGAACCTTGTCGGCCTCGCGCCGTTGGTCGGCGGCCTCGTTGTCGTCGTACTCGCCGTGTCTGACCATGCGAAGGCGGTGCGGCGTCTCGACTGGCGCATCATGAAGGTGGACCCCGAACACCTTCTGACTCCGGATTACCTGGTCACCGACGGGCTCTACCGCCTCAGCCGCAACCCGTTGTACGTCGGCGACATCGCAATGTGGACCGGCTGGGCGATTCTCCTCGGCTCGCTCCACGTCGCGGCTGGGCTCGTGGCGCTCGTCGTCGGTCTCCAGGTCGGTGTCCGAATGGAGGAGCGTGGACTGGCACGTCAGTTCGGTGCCGAGTGGGACGCGTACGAGCGCGCGACCCCTCGATTCCTAGGTCGCCCCGGCCGGCGCTGACCCCCAGCATTCCTGCAGACTTGCGGAACTGCACGCTGAACAGCAGCGACGCGACGGGAGGCACCATGCCGGAAGAGTTCGGGGGCGATCTTGCGGGAGCCGTGTTCTGGGGCGCCGATCTCAGCGGCGCCAGCTTCCGCGACGTCAACCTCACCGACGCGAAGATCAGCCATGCCTGGCTCGTCAACGTCGATATCGACGCGCTGGTCGACACGGTTGTCATCAACGGCGTCGACGTCACGGCATACGTGAACGCGCGTGACCCGTGGTACCCGCTGCGCGCGATGCTCCGTCCTTCGAACCCGGAGGGTATGCGCGCGACGTGGGCCGCCCTCGAAGACGAGTGGGCGAAGACGATTACCCGGGCGCAGGCTCTCCCCCAAGACACGCTGTATGAGTCGGTAAACGACGAGTGGGCCTTCGTCCAGACCCTGCGACATCTCGTCTTCGCGATGGACAAGTGGTTCACGGCGCCGATCCTCGGAGAGGGCTTCCACCCGATCGGGTTGCCGAACACCGGCTCCTTCGACTTCCCGTGGCCCGGTCTCGATCACGACCTGACGCCGTCTGTGTCGGAGGTTCTCGCCGTGCGCGCGGATCGCGCCACGCGCTTTCGCGACTATCTCGCATCGGTTGCAACGACCGACTTCACACGATCGATCGACGTGCTCGAGAACGGCACGAACCCGCTGCAAGAGTGCATCTACACGGTCTTTGAGGAAGAGTTCTGGCACAACCGCTACGCGCAGCGCGACCTCGCGCACCTGGAAGCGGCGAAATGAGACCCGTTTGGGCGCAGCCAGCGCAAGGGGTAAGGTCGCTTCGTCACCGATTCGCCGCCGGGGTCCTCCATGCCCCCAGGCGAGAGAGGAGACAACTCAATGCGTTCCGAGGCCTGGTACCCCCATGCGCCCGAGCAGCCCCCATCGCAGCTCGCGATCTGGCAGCCCCGCGGCCGGCCCCTCAGGTGGGACATCGGTCATCAACCCGATGTCCCCGCTACCGCGGCGGCCGCACTCGAGGCCGCCCCCCTTCTCCGGGAGCGCGACGATGGCTGAGCCCCGCTGGCCGGTGGGGACGCCCGTCGAGGTACGGAACCGCTTCGATCGCGCCTGGGCCGGGGGCTTCGGAGTGGCAGCCGTACGCGAGGAAGGCGCGAGGTACCGAGTTCGGCGGCTCTCGGACCGGGCAGTCCTCCCGACGTTGTTCGTCCCGGCTGAGCTGCGCGTCGAGCAGCGCTGAGCGCCGACGTTCTGGCGGTCAGGCACTCCAGGCCTCGGCGCGCCCCGATCGATGGTGACGGGACTTGTTGGGAGCGCGCCGTCGGACGCCAAGCTGACCGATGAGTTTCCCCGTGGGCACCGGTCCTACGTTTGAACCTTCGAGAGGAGACAACGTGTCGCAGATCACGCACGTCGGCAGGGTGATGGTCCCAGTGGCGGATCAGGACGAGGCGATCGCCTTCTACACGAAGACCCTCGGCTTCTCGGTCGTCGCCGATGTCCCCTTCGGTGATGGCGACCGCTAGGTCGAGGTCGCGCCGCCGGCCGGCGGGGCCGCGCTCGCCCTTGTCCCACCCCAAGGCGAGTATCAGACCGGCCGCATGACGGGCATCGCCTTGGAGTCGCCCGATCCCCGCGCCGATCACGCCGAGTTGAAGAAGCTGGACGTCGATGTGGACGCGGAGCTGATGGGCGGCGACGGCACGGTGCCGCTGTTGTTCTTCTTCCGCGACAACAACAAGAACCAGCTCATGATCGTCGAAGGCCAGTAGTCAAAGCCGTTCACCGCCGACCTCTGGCGACATAGTCCCCCACCGACGGTGGGGAGGCGTCATGGCTTACGACGCGTTCGTTTCCTATTCGCACGCGGCCGATGGACGACTGGCCCCGGCGGGCAGACCGGCCTCCAGCGCCTGGCCCGGCCGTGGTACCGGCAGCGGCCCCTGCGCATCTTCCGTGACGACACCGGCCTGACCGTGAACCCGCACCTGTGGGCCTCCATCGTCACCGCCATGGACGACTCGGCCTACTTCGTGCTCATGGCCTCGCCCGAGGCTGCGGCCTCGCCCTGGGTGAACCGCGAGATCGAGCACTGGTGCGCGACCAAGAGCCCCGACCACATCTTGCCCATGCTCACCGACGGCACCCTCGCCTGGGACAACGCCCGCTCGTTCTGTGGGTAGACGGCGCCGATCTGCATGGGCTTCAGCCTGTCATGGCGGGGGCTCTGGACGACCGACGCGCGCGCGTCAGGACAACGCTTGCTTCCAGGCAGAGGAATCGACTCGGGCCACGATGCGATCACAGAGCCGGCGCAGCTGGTCGAGCTCGGTCGAGGTGAACTCGTCGATGACGAGCTCCCGGACGCAGGCGACGTGGCCGGGGGCGCCGGCGACGAGCTTGGCGTAGCCCGCTTCGGTGAGGCTCGCGATCGTGAACCTTCCGTCGGTCGGGTCTGGTTCCCTCTGCACGTAGCCCCACGATTCGAGCCGCTTGATCAGGTGGGAGAGCCGCGAGAGGGACGCGTTCGTGAGTGCAGCCAGTTCGCTCATCCGCAGCCGATGGTCGGCGTCCTCGGAGAGCCGGGCGAGGGCGTGGTACTCGATGAAGCTGAGGTCGGCGTCGCGCTCGAGCTGGCATTCCAGAGCCGCTCGCAGCTGGTGGACCATGCTCGCCAGCGACCGCCAGGCCAGCTCCTGGTCACGGGTGAGCCAACGCGCCTCGCCCTTGTTCATCCGCCGTCGTGTTCGAGCCATGACAGGCATGGTACGGGGCGGCGCCGCTCGATCAGTTGACGATTCAAGTCCTCCGTACACTAACTTGAGATTCGATGCCCGATCGGACCGTCTCGTTCGCCCACCCATGAGCAAGACGCTCGCTACCGCTCTCCCCGTTGACGATCGAGACGTCGCGCCGCGGATCGCGTCGTCCGCGGTAGTCATCGGGCGGCCGAGCTTGGGGCGGCGCGCGCTGCTGTCAGAGGGGGCGGTCGTGCGGGCATCCGGCCGTGGCGTGTCGATCGGTACCGGTTCGGCAGTGATCGAGAACTGCGTCGTCATCGGTACGCCGACGATGCCCACGGCAATCGGGCGGCGAACAACCTTCGGGCACCGCTGCCTCGTCATTGGCGCCACCGTCGGCGACCTCTGTGAGATCGGCAACGCCTCCATCCTCATGCCGGGCGCCCGGCTCGGTGACCGGGTGTTTCTCGGCGAGGGCGCGCTGGTGCCGGCCGGCATCGACCTGCCAAGTGACGTGGTCGCTGTCGGTCGGCCGGCCCGGGTGATCCGCACGGTGTCCGACGCCGACCTCGACCGGCTCCGCGGGCTCCGGGACGGCGACCTGTCGCTCCCCGCCCACACATCCATCGTTGTCGAGCCTGCACTGGAGGGCCTCGCCATGGGACAGCTCTACGACTACCGGGGCATCCTGCCGACGATCGCGGAGTCGGCGGTGCTGTTCCCGACCGCGGAAGTCACCGGCGACGTCGTCATCGGCGCACGCACCATCATCGGCGCCGGGGTCAAGATCATCGGCGACTCCCACGGCCCTGTCCGGATCGGCGTCGACGTCCAGATCCTCGAGAACACGGTCTTGCATCTCCTGCCCGACAACCAGCTGGTCATCGACGACGGCGCAACCGTCGGACCGGGCGCCATGATCCACGGCTGCCACATCGGCGTCGGCACGGTGGTCGAGCCTGGCGCCATCGTCTGCGACGGCAGCGTCGTGGGCGGCGGCTGCGTCGTGCGTGCCGGGGCGGTGGTCAAACAACGGTCGCGCTTCGGCGACGGCGTCGAGATCGACGGCTTCCCCGCCGCCGAGGTCGGACGAATCGAGGCGCCCGGCCGGCCGGCCTGGGCGCTCCACATCGACGACCTGCCGTCCCCCGCAGGTCGCGGTGAACGCCGATGACCACGACGCGGCACGTCGCCCGCGCCATTGCGGTCACCGCGGCGACCGCGCCGAAATGGCGAGTCGAGCTGCGGGCCGGCGCGCACCACCTCGTCGCCGACGAACCGGCGGTCAACGGCGGCGGCGACGCAGGCCCGTCACCCTTCGGCCTGCTGCTCAGTGGCCTCGCCGCCTGCGCCACCATGACGCTGCGCATGTACGCCGAGCGCAAGGGCTGGGCGCTCGAGGCGATCGAGGTCGACGTCCGCTACGACCTCAGCGAGGACGGGCAGGCTTCGATCGATCGCACCATCACCCTGCCTTCCGAGTTGCCGGTCGAACAGCGGGACCGGCTGGCCGAGATCGCCGAACGGACGCCCGTAACCCTGGCCGTCCGCGCCGGCACGCCGATCACGACCACGATCCGCACGACGCCCGCCGCGTCGCCGGCGAGCCCGGTGTCCTAGGCGCGCTCAGTGGCGTCCCCCTGGCCCGAACTGCCCTATGAGGCATGGCACGCGACCTGCGACACGCTGCACGCCCACACCCAAGTGCTCGGCAAGCTGGCCGCGGCCCTGGCGCCACCCGAACCTCAGCTCCAGCACGCCGCGCTGCGCCTCACCGCCCGCGGGTGGGAAACGCTCCCGCTGCCCGCACCCGACGGATCCGGCGCCCTTGTCGTCGCGCTGGACCTGCACCGCCACGAGGCGGTGGCCGAGCACAGCGACGGCCGAGCCACGCGGATCGCACTCGCACCAGACCGGCCGGTGGCCGAAGTCACCCGCGGGGTCCTCGCCGCAGTAGCCGACCTCGTCGGTCCGGTGCAGATCGACCCGACACCGCAAGAGACTCCGTGGACGACGCCCCTGGACGAGGACTACGAGCGCGCCACCTACAACCCGGCGCAGGCGAACACCTACCTCACCGCGGCCACCCAGGCCGCCCTCGTACTTGTCGCGCTACGCGCCCCCTACCGCGGGCGCTCCACGCCGGTCAACGCCTGGTGGGGCACCTTCGACCTCGCGGTGAGCCTGTTCTCCGGTCAAGCCGCCGACCCACCGTCCAACGACTTCATCATGCGCAACTCGGCCACCGCCCAGCAGATCGAAGTCGGATGGTGGCCCGGCGACGCCCGCTACCCACGGCCCGCCTTCTTCGCGTTCGCGTTCCCGTCGCCAGACGGATTCGACCAAGCCACACTCACGCCGGCCGCGGCGCGTTGGGACACCGAGCTGGGCGAGTACCTCCTCGACTGGGACGACGCACGCCGCTCACCCGATCCGCACCAAGCCGCCATCGACTTCGGGCTCTCAGCGATCCGACACGCCTGCTTGGTGTGCGGCTGGGACCCCGCCCTCGCCGCCAGCGCAGCAGGAGCCGTACCGCCCATCACCTGAGCCGGTCAGCTGCGGTAACTGCGGTGGCGGAGCTCGTCCACGAGCCCCGGACGGCTGGGAAGCCAGCCGAGCTCGCAGCGGGCCTTGGCCGCCTCCGTACCTTGATCGAGTAGCAGCACTTCGGCGAAGTAGTCGCCGAGGCGGCCACGGGCTTCCTCGTCTGAGCCGGGAACCGCCCCCGCAGCGCCGGCGGCCACGGCAGCGGCCTCGGTCAGTTCGGCAGCAGTCGACTTCCGTCCGGTTCCCGATCACGTAATAGCCACGGGCGGAGGGGATGACGACCCCGCGCATCCCGCTCGCGTCGAGCACTCGGCGCTGGATCGGCTCCTTCCACGCCACCATCGCAGGAGCGTTGACGGGCGAGTCCTCGCGGATCGAGACATTGGACCCGTAGATCCAGAGCCCGCTGATCAAGGTTCAGGCGGACTCCGCGCGCGCCGTGATCCTCTCGATGGGCTCGAGCCGGGCGGGAACGTGCTTGTGGTACGGCGTGCCGGCGATCGGGTCGCGGTGGTCGCTCGAGGTCAGCTCGTTCGGTGAGACGCCGACGGGATCGCCGCCGGGCGTGTGGGTGAGTCCGAGCCCGTTCGGCAGCGCGACGTGACCGGGCCGCATCATCGGGCTGATCTCGATGAGGACCTTGGCGCTGCCTCGCCTGGTCGTGAGCAATGCGGTGTCGCCGTCGCTGAGCTGCAGCCCGATCGCGTCGGCCTCGGACACCCGCAGGGCGCCGTTCGGGTCGCGTTTTCGCCACGCCGGGTCGCGGATGATGGTGTTGGCTGTGAACGAGCGCCGTTCGCCGGCGGTGAGCACCAGCGGGAACTCGGGGTCGCCGCCGGGCGGCTGCTCGGTCGCCAGGGCCGTGAGCGCCTCGATGAGGATGTCGTTGGCGAGGTGCAGCTGACCGCCGGGTGTGCGGACGCGCTGCCAGCTGTCGGCATGATCGTCGACGCTGAAGGTGACGCCGCTCGGGCTGGAGATGATCGCCTCGAACAACGCGTCGCCAAGCGCGGTCCCTTCGCCGACGATGCCGGCGCGTTCGAGGCTCGGCCGGTTCTGCAGCGCGCACTGCTGCGCCGCGCCCCACAACAGCGCCGCTGACTCCAGACCGGCCGGGAGGGTCGGGCCGAGCGTGCGGTACAGCACGACCGGCGCGAGCGGACCGAGCTCCGGGTGTTCGCTCATGAGCTCGAGGAACTTCGCGCCGAACGCGGCGCGGCTCCCCTTGGCGGCCTTGGCGAGCGGGCCGAGGTCGACGCCGTCGAGCGCGCCGAGGGTCTCGACGATGCGGGCGTGGATCTCCGGCTCGGGCAGCGTGCCCGGGAGCGGGTCGAGGACCGGGTGGCGGAGGTGGAAGTAGTTGTGCGGGAACTCGAAGTTGAAGAATGTCGACTCCGCCTTCTCGAACTGCGACGCGGCCGGCAGGACATAGTCCGCCAGCTGCGCGGTCTCGGTCATCGCGACGTCGATGACGACCACGAACTCGAGCGCCTCGAGCGCCTCGCGCATGCGGGGTCCGTCGGCGAGGGAGTGCGCGGGGTTGGCCGACTCGACCAGCATCGCCCGGTAGCGGTCGGGGTGGTCGGTGAGGATCTCCTCCGCGATCACGTTGCACGGCACGAGGCCGGAGATGATCAGCGCGTCGGCGACCGGCGTGCGGCGCCCAACGGACGAGCGGGAACCCGAGCCGCTGCCCACGAGGTTCACGATGCTCGTCGGCACGTACTGGCCGCCGGGTTTGCCGAAGTTCCCGGTCAGCAGCCACAGCAGCTTCTCGAGGTAGCTGCACAAGGTCGAGTGCAGGTTCATCTGCACGCCGAGGTCCTCGAACATCGCCACGCTGGACGCCGAGGCGATGCGACGGGCGGTCGCTCGGATCAGGTCGGGGTCGAGGTCGCAGATCGCCGCGTAGGCATCGACGTCGACGGCGCGCAGCACCGGCTCGATCTCGGCGAGGCCGATGGTGTGCTCTGCGAGCCACCGTCGGTCGAGCAGTTCCTCCTGCACGATCACCGCGCCGAGGGCGGCGAGGCACCACGCGTCGGTGCCTGGCCGGAGCGCGAGATGGAAGTCGGCGAGCTCGGCCGTCTCCGTGCGACGCGGGTCGAGCACCACGATCGACCGGTTCGGGTCGCGCGCGATCTCCTTCAACGTCGTCCGGGCGTGCGGGAAGCTGTGCGACTGCCACGGGTTCTTCCCGATGAACATCGCCACCTCGGCGTGCTCGATGTCGCCGCGCACGTACGCGCCGAGGATCTTGCCGTTGACCCAGAACTCGCCCGTCTTCTCCTGCGCCAGCGCGTTCGACCGGTAGATGCTGCCGAGCGCGGCGCGCGTCGCGGACGCGTAGCCGCCGCCGAGGTGGTTCCCCTGCCCACCGCCGCCGTAGTACAGGATCGTCGATCCCCCGTAGGTGTCGCGCACACGTGCGAACCCGGCGGCGACCTCGGCGATGGCGATATCCCAGGCGACCGGTTCGTACGTCCCGTCGCGCCGCCGTCGAATCGGCGCGGTGAGGCGGTGGCGGCCGTTCTGGTAGTGGTCGAGCCGTAGCGCCTTCTCGCACGTGTAGCCCTGCGACGCCGGATGCGCCTTGTCGCCGCGGATGCGCTCGAAGCTGCGACCGTCGGCACCGCCGAGACGGACCTCGACGCCGCAGTTGCACTCACAGAGGATGCAGGCGGTGGCCTTCCACTCGCCGGTCGACCCGGCTCGCTCCTGCAGGTCAAGTTGCATGATGGGACCGTACGCGAGGCGAGTTCCAAGATGCAACCCTTGTCGGGGTACGCTGATGCGATGAAGCGCACCGACACCTCCGGCTGGCCGTGCACGGTGGCGCGCAGCGTCGACGTGCTCGGCGACCACTGGAACCTGCTGCTGATCCGGCAGGCATGCCTCGGCATGCGCCGCTTCGACGACTTCCAGTCCGCCCTCGGCATCGGCCGCAACATCCTCACCCAGCGCCTCGCCCGCCTGGTCGACGAGGGCATCTTCACCAAGATCCCGTACCAGGAGAGCCCGGCGCGCTACGAGTACCGCCTCACCGACAAGGGCCGCGACGTCTACCCGATCCTCGCCGCCATGGCCGCCTGGGGCGAGCGCTGGCTCACCGGCCCGGAAGGCACCCCCCTCGTGCTGCACCACACGAGCTGCGGTCACGACATGCGCGCCGTCGTCGTGTGCAGCGAGTGCGCCGAGCCCATCGACGTTCGAAGCGTCCGCGCGAACGCCGGTCCCGGCTACCCGAAGGCGGCAACGCGATGACCCGCGACGAGTGGCTCGCCGCCTTCGCCTCGGCAGCCGGCGTTGACGCGACGTCAGCGGACGACATCGATGCGCTCCTCGAGCTCGCCGGCATCGCCGCCCACGTGTCCGAGCGGACGGCGGCGCCGATCACCTGCTGGATCGCCGCGGTTGCCGGACTCACGCCGGCCGACGCGCTCCGGATCGCGCAAGCGGTTCGCGAGGGCGCCGAGTAAGAGCGCGGAGCGTCACCTCGCCCCCTATGCAACTCCAGAGGCTTGTGCGCTCATCTGGACCGCCTTCGCAGCGTCGCGGATCACGTCGAGCACGAACGCGGGTTGCGAGAGCATCGCGACGTTACTCGCCTTGACCTCGTAGGTCGTGAGGTTTCTCGAGTGGAGCTGGCAAGTGACCATTCCGTGAGACCGCTTCACGATCGTTCGTCCCGGTCGACGATTGGGTCGCGGCGTCACTCGGTGGCTGACGAGCCCGCCTGCCGTTTGCGAGATGATGGAACTGCCCATCGCCACACTGGATTGAGCTCAGCCAACGCCGAGAGGGCCTCGGCGAACTCCTCGACCGCCGAGCTCATCCGGTCGTCTCGCTCGAACGTCGCATGTTTGCCCGCAACGCCTGCGTCGCCTCGTCCAGCCGGCGGCCCGCGTCTGCCATCCCCCCCGTAGAGAGCTTGGTGAACTGTTCAGTTGCCTCTGTGGCGTCGAGCAGCCGCTGCGTAATGCGTTGAAAATTGGTAACGCCCTCACGGAACTTTTGGAGCGTCTCGGGAAGGGCACTCAACTCGGCGTTCAGGCTCTTCTGCCACCTGGCCAGGTCATTCACCCAGTGCGGCACACGATCCGACGACGACACGATGTCACCCTACCGCTGCGCGCGGATTACCTAGGTGCTCGACCGACAGTTGCAGCATCAGGGCCGGTCAGAGTAGGCCGTGCGCGTGGCCCGATGAGGGGGTTGCCGCATGGGTTTCTACCGGGAACAGCTGCTCCCGCGATTCCAGGACAAGGTGATGGCGCGCAAGCCGAACCGAATGGTACGCGCTCGCGTCTGCGACGGGCTACAGGGCGCGGTCGTGGAGGTCGGCTTCGGAACCGCCTTGAATGTGCCGTACTACCCGCCCGAGGTATCGAAAGTTGTCGCCATCGAACCCTCACGAGTCTGCATGCGCATCGCCGAACCTCGCATCGCGCAGACCTCCATTCCCATCGAGTACGGCGGGCTGACCGGCGAACACCTCGACCTCCCGTCAGCAGAGTTCGACGCCGTGCTCTCGACGTGGACTCTCTGCACGATTCCCGACTTGGAAGCCGCGCTCGCCGAGATGCGACGCGTCCTGAAGTCTGGCGGGTCGTTCCACTTCGTAGAGCATGGCCATTCGCCCGACGAGAAGGTCGCACGTTGGCAGGAACGTTTGGAACCGTTGAACGGACGCCTCGCCGGCGAATGCCACCTGACACGGCATATTTCCGAGGACGTCGAGCGCGCCGGTTTCGAGATCGAGAAGATCGAGAGCTACTACTTCAAGGGTGAGCCGAAGCCGATGGGCTACACCTACGAAGGCCGGGCCGTCAGTCGGTAGGTCCTTCGACCTCCCTCGCACTGATCGTGCGGGTGTCGACAGTGGCGAGAACTTCGGCGGCGCGCGTTATCAGCTCGCTAGTTGTAGTGCGTGACCCGAGTCGCCTCGTCAGGGCAGCGGCAGGTTCGGGCATGTCTTGCGGCGTGCCTCGGAGGTGCCGAAGAATCGATCCCATTCGACTTGAGTGAGGTTGCGATTGGCGATTTGGCAGGCTCGGTTTTCCCACGATCTTGTATCAAGGTCCCACTCGATCAGATCGCCGCCCCCTGCGGAAACGAGTGCCTGTCCATCCGGGCTGAACGCGACGAAAGAGATCACCCCTATCGCGTGGCCACGTAGCGGTTTGCCGATCAAATTGGCCGATGCCACGTCCCAGAGGGTCACCTGAGCACTTGTGTCACCCGCTGCGAGCGTCTGGCTGTCCGGGCTGAACGCCAGCCTGAACACCTCCCCTTCAGTGCAGCAGAGCCCTGTCCGCTCCTCGTGCGTTGCGACGTCCCATAAGCCGATCGTCGTGCCTTTCCCG